>DATARH010000041.1:0-20509 GCA_036264235.1 Allostellaceae bacterium | reverse complement strand
CCGGCAATCCGGAATTCAGCAGCAAGGTCCTCGGCGCGCATGGTCGCTCCTTCGGTTACGGGTGGCGGTTACGGGCGGCGCAGCAGCGCCATCGCGAAATACGGTACGCTCTTCGGGTCTATCGTGGCGAGCGGCGCGATGCGCTGATCCGGCAGGCTAGCCCGCTCGACATAGATCGCGCCCTCCAGGCGGCCCAGCTGCTCGGCGACGCGCCGTAGCTTCGCGAAATGGCGGCCGAGCTTCACCACCGCGGCGCTCTCCGCGGCAGCAAGGCGGCGCGACAGCTCGTCTTCGGGCAACGAGGCCGGGATCACGGTCAGCGTATCGTCGCGCTGTACAAGCGGGATCCCCGCGGCGGCGGCGCAGGCATTCAGCGACGACACGCCGGGCACGATCTCGACCGGGTAGCGCGGCGCGAGGCGGCTCAAAAGGCCGGCGAAGCTGCCGTAGAACAGCGGGTCGCCCTGGCACAGGCAGGCGACGTCATCGCCCTGATCAAGCGCTGCCGCGATTGCTGCAGCCGCCTCGTCATACACCGCGGCCGGGATCGGACCGGGCCGCATCGGAAAGCGGATCGCGATCTCCCGCTGATCCGGCCGAAGCCAGGCGGCGACGATCGCGCGCGCGAAACTGTCGCCCGCTTCCGGGGCGGGGTAGGCAACGACCGGCGCGGCGCGCAGCAGCCGCAGCGCCTTCAGCGTCAGCAATTCGGGATCCCCGGGACCAACGCCGATGCCGTAGAGCCGGCCGGTGGTCATCAGCCGCGTCTCACCACGTACAGCGTCAGCACCATGTGCTGTCCGTTGGAGTAATCGAGCCCGCGCGTCTCGCCGATGCGATCGGCGACCAGCCCACGCGCCGCGAGCGACTGATGGAATATCGGGTCCTCACGGCCGCTGACCAGCGCCTCGCCGCCATTCGACAGCGTCTCGGCGGCGGCGCCCGCGCCGGCAAGGCGGAGATCGGTGCCGAGCAGAAAGACGAGGCTGGGCTCGCTATAGCCGACCGCGACCAACGGCTCGCCGCGGGCCGGCGGATGGGTTTCGACCAGGGATGCCGCCGAGCGGCTCAACCACAACCGGTCGAGGCTCGGCAACACCCCGGCGGCGGCGATGCCAATAAAGGCGAGCGACAGCGCACCCAGCAACGGCAGCGCCGCTAAACTCGGCGCCCGATACAGCAGCAGCGCCGCGATCGCCACGATCAGCGCTGCTCCGAAAACCCCGACAAATTCCGGCCCGGTGCCGAAGCGGATCGGCAGCACGATCAGCGCCGCGGCGAGCGTCAGTGTCGCGATCGCCCACAGGCTGCGGACCGCGATGTCGATCCGCGCGGCCCAACTTGCGCGCCCCAGGGGCACGAACCCGGCCAGCGCCGCACCGGCTGCGAGCGCGATCGCGGGGTAAAGCGGCAGCGCATAATGCGGCAGTTTGGTCGGGACTAGCTCGAGCAGCACCCAGGCCGGCACGATCCAGGCGAGCAGAAACCGCTCGGCCGGCGCTTGCCGCCGCCGCCAAACCCGCAGCATTGCGGGGACCAGAAACAGCGATGCCGGCCATAAGGTCACAATCGCCAGCGCTAGATAGGAAAGCGGCGGCGCGCCGTGCGATTCCTGCGCCCCGATCAGCTTGGTAAAGAGATCGCGGCCCAACGATTCGGCAAGAAACCGGCCGCCGGTCGCGTTCTGGATCGCGATCAGCCAGGGCGCCAGGAGCAACACCAGCAGGGCGATCCCCACCGCCGGCCGCAGACCGCGCAGCCAGCGCGCGTCGCGGTCGGCGATCGACAGCGCCGCCGCGGTGACGATCGCCAGCATCGGCGCCGGTGGGCCCTTGAGCAGGATCGCCGCCGCCTCGGCGATCCAGAACACCGCCGCGACCCAGAACGCAACCGGCCGGCCGTCGCGGGCGCGGAGGTAAGCCAGGCCGAGCGCTCCCTGCGCCGCGACGATTGCGGCGAGCAGCATCGCATCGGTCTTGGCGATATGCGCCTCGACCGCTACGCCGAGCGTGCCGGCAAGCAGCGCGGCGGCGGCAAAGGCGCTGCGTCGGGGCGCCGTCTCGGTCCGGAACAGAGCGCAGCCGAAGGCGAAGGTCGCCAACACCGCACCACTGGCGCCGATCACCGACACCAAGCGGTAAGGCCAGATCGCGCGGCTCTCCGGACTGCTGAACATCTCGACCGACGCCGCCTGCAGCCAGTAGATCCCGGCCGGCTTGCGGTTGCGCGCCTCGTCCTGAAAGCGGATGCGCAAGAAATCGCCGGTCTCCAGCATTTGCCGCGTCGCCTGCGCAAAACGCGCCTCGTCACGGTCGAGCGGCGGGGTCGCGGCGATCCCCGGCGCGTACAGCAGCAGGCAAAACCCGGCCAGCAGCAGATACGGCCGGAAACCGGTCAGCCAGCCGTCGAGAGCTCCCATCAGCCCGGCTTGACCGCGGCGAGCTGGGTCACCGGCAACAGCGGCCGCCAAGCGTGATAGCCGCCCAGCGGCTCGGCGCGGCTGACCGCGATCCGCGTCAGCGCGCCGCCATGTCGCGCCTGCCAATCGAGGAGCGCGCGCTCGCCGGCGAGGCTGACGGCGTTGGCGACCAGCCGGCCGCCCGGCCGCAACACTTGCCAAAGCGCCGGAAGCATGAGCGGGTCGGCGACGCCGCCGCCGACGAAGATCGCGTCGGGCACGCTCTGAGGCAGGGTCGCGGGTGCTTCACCGACGATGAGTTCGAGCCGGGGAACACCCAGCTTCGCCGCGTTGCGGGCGATCGCGGCGGCACGTTCCGCATCGCGCTCGACCGAGACAGCACTGCCGCTTTCGATTGCGCGCAGCCATTCGATCGCGATCGAGCCGCTGCCGGCACCGATGTCCCACAGGGTCTCGCCGTCGAGCGGCGCCAGCGCCGCCAGACTCGCGGCGCGGACCTCGCGCTTGGTCAGCTGCCCATCATGCTCGAAGGCGTCATCGGGCAAGCCGGCGAGGCGCGACAGCGTTCGTGCCGTCGGTCCCGGTCGGCACTCGACGGCAATGGTGTTGAGATCGGCGACCGCCCGCTCGCCCCACTCGTCGGCAATGGCGTCGACAGTTGCTTCACGGCTGCCGCCGAGATGCTCGAACACGGTCATCTGGCTCGGACCCCAGCCGAGCTCGGTCAGGAGCCGCGCCACGTTGCGCGGGGTTGCGCCGTCGTCCGACAGGATCAGGACGCGGCGGCCGGGCGTCAGGTGCAGGCGCAACCGACCGAGGGGGCGACCGTGCAGACTGACGAGGGCGCAATCGGCCAGCGGCCAGCCAAGCCGGGCCGCGGCGAGGCTGAACGCGCCGGGCTGCGGCAGGATTGTCATTTCCTCGCGGGGAAACGCGCTGGCGAGCATGGCGCCGACGCCGTACCACATGGGGTCGCCGCTCGCCAGCACCGCGACCCGGCGGCCGCGGCGTGCCGCGATCAGCGGTACCGTGTCGGTGATCGGCCGCCGCCACTCCAGGCGCTCGGCCGCGCCGGGGGGCACCATCGCCAGATGGCGGGCACCACCGACCAGAAATTCGGCCGTCTCGACCAGCGCGCGGGCGGCGCCGGAAACTCCGGCGAGCCCGTCTTCGCTGATGCCGATCACCGCGAGCCACGGTTTCATGGAGCGGCGAGCGCGTTGACCGCAGCGGCGAGCGCGTTGACCGCAGCGGCGGCGAGGGCGCTGCCGCCACGCCGGCCGGTCAGCGCGATATAGGCGAGGCCGCGACCGAATTCGGCGAGCGCGGCCTTGGCCTCGACGGCACCGACAAAACCGACCGGGAAGCCGAGCACCAGGGCCGGTTGCGGGGCGCCGGCCGCGAGCATTTCGAGGAGGTGGAACAGTGCGGTCGGGGCATTGCCGATCGCCACCACGCAGCCGTCCAGATGGGGCCGCCACAATTCGACCGCGGCGGCCGAGCGCGTCGTGCCGAGCCTATTGGCCAGGGCCGGAACCGTCGGATCGGCGAGGGTGCTGATCACCGGGTTTTGCGCCCGCAGGCGGTCGCGGATAATTCCCGACTCAACCATTTTGCTGTCGACCAGAATCGGGCTTCCGGCGGCGAGTGCGCGCCGCCCAGCGGCAACGGCGCCGCGCGACCAGACGAGATCGTCGAGGATCGCGGTATCGCCGGCCGCGTGTGCGAGGCGCAGCGCGATCGGCCGCATCGCTTGCGGGAAGCGCGATAGGTCGGCTTCAGCGCGGATGATCGCGAAGGAACGCCGGTAGATCGCCGCCGGCTCGCGGAGGTAGGTGAAGCGCCTCGCGGGTGCCTGATCAACGGCACCTCCCCCGCTCCGCGGGGGAGGTGGCGAGTGAAGCGAGCCGGAGGGGGCGGAACCGGCGCCCCTTCGACACCGCTCGGCGCCCCCTCCACCATGCCTCGCATGGTCCTCCTCCCCCGCTGTGCGGGGGAGGATCGACGAGCGGTTGAGCGCAAGACGCGCCGCGGTGACGCCCAAGGTCCAGGCCTCTTCGGTTTCGACCTGGTGTCGCTGCTCGGGCGTGAGGCTCGGGTCACCGGCAAACCACGCCGCAAGCTGGTCCGAACGGTTGGCCGCCGCAAAAAGCGCCGCGACCGTGCGCACCTGCGCCCGATCGTTCGGCGGGCCATACTCGGAACGGATCTCGCGCCGCCACCAGGACGGCCAGACCTCGGCAAACACGATTTGCGCCTCGTCTGGCGGCGCGAGCCCGGTCTCGAACGGCCAGATCCGCGCGCGATCGGCCCAGCCGGCCTCGTCGCGCAAATCCCGCACCACCGGAATGCCGGTCAGAGATTGGCTGCCGACCGAACCGGTATAGGCAAGCTTCCAGCACGGCTGCGCGCCGACCATCCAGCGATCGATCAGCCGCTTCTCGGCGAGCTGCTCGGTATCGTGACGGCCGTGATGCTTAGGGCCGAGAAACTCGTGGGTGAACCCGGCCGGACAGCCCCAGAACGGGAACGCGCCGTTCGAGACACGCCGGTTGAGCTCGGCTGCGACTTCGAAGCGGTCGTTGCGGTTGTTCTCCTCGTCGCGCACCGCGGCGGCGAGCTCGTCCCACACGGCGCGCCACGGCGCACCGCCGTTCAGTCCGAGCCGCCGCGCGAACCCCACCGGATAGCCGAACGGGAAGTCGAAGCCGAGCAACACGCGCTCGTCACGCACGGCCGCTTCGGCGAGCAATTCGTGAAGCAGGTGCTTCGCCTGGTGACGCGTCGCCGGATTGGCGATGAGCCGCTCCGAGCCGTCGCGATCGACGGCGCAAATCCAGATGCTATCGCGTCCAGTCCTTGGCTGGCCGGCCGCGCTCCAATCGACGATCACGAAGGTATCGAACATTCCACGTCAATCATGGTGATGGTGGTGACCGCCATCATCCGAATGGTGATGGTGCTGATGACCATCACCGGTGCCGATGCCGCGCACATGATGATGATGTCCCTGCTGCGGTGCGCCGGCATCGCCTTCGAAGCCGACGATCTGGGTGCGATACTTGCAGAACTGACAGTTCATCTTCGGCTCGGTCAAACCGTCACCGTCTGCCACCTCCGCGGCGCGTTCGACAAAGGTGTCGAGCACCAGCGGGTGATCGCGCAGGTAAAGCGCCTTGGCGAAGTCTATCTCCGGAAACCGCGCCGCCGCCGCGTCGGTCTGGGCGTAGATGCGTTTCACCAAAATGCCGGTGAAGAGGAAATACGGGAACACGACGATGCGGCGGAAGCCGAGCCGCGCCGCCCGGTCGAGCGCGGCATCGACGCGCGGGTGGGCGACGCCGCTGAACGCCGTCTCGGCCCAGCCAAACCCCATCCCCTCCCACAGCATGCGGGCGAGCTTGGCGATATTTGAATTGGCGTCCGGATCGTTGGTGCCACGGCCGACGACGAGCAGCAGAGTATCATCGCGCGGTTCCGGAGCGGCGGCGGCAACGCGGTCGGCAGCGGCGGCGAGCAGCTTCGTATCGACCGCAAGATCGCGGCCGAATTTCACCTCGATCTCCGGGCGATCGGCGGTGAAGCTGTTGATCTCCCACGGCAAGTCGTTCTTGACGTGGCTCGCCGCGAACAGCATCGCCGGTACCGCGAAAATGCGTCGCGCGCCGCGCGCCGCCAATTGCTCCAAACCTTCGCGGATCGTCGGCCGGGCGAATTCAAGATAGCCGGCGGCGAAATCATGCTCGGGGAGGCGCGGGCGCAGGCTCGCCGCCATCGCCTCGAATTCGGCGATCGCATCGCTGTCGCGGCTGCCATGGCCGCAGATAAGGACCGCCGTTTCGGTCACCCGCCGATCTCCTGAAGGTTGATTGCCGCAGCCGCCGTCCCGACATTCGCCGGGCCATGACCACGGCCGATGCCCATGATCCGTTGCTGCTCCTGCTCGCCGGCATGGTGCTCGACGCTGCCTTCGGCGACATGCCCGCGCTGTTCGCACGCGTGCCGCATCCAGTGGCGCTGGCTGGGCGGACGATCGCGTTCTTCGAGCACAAGCTGAACCGCCCGCAGCGCAGCGAGCGCAGCCGACGCGAGCGCGGCGTGGTGACGGTCATGCTGCTGGTCGGCGCCGCTGTAGCGATCGGCTGGCTGCTGCAATGGGTCTGCCGGCAGGCGCCGCTGGGCGCCCTCGTCGAGGCGCTGGCGATCGGGGTGATGCTGTCGCAGCGCAGCCTGTTCCTGCATGTCGCGGCGGTCGCGGCGGCGCTGTTGACCGGCGGCGCGCCGGCCGGACGAATGGCGGTCGCCCATATCGTCGGCCGAGACCCGGCGAGTTTGGATGGCCCCGGCATCGCCCGCGCCGCGATCGAGAGCCTTGCCGAGAATTTCAGCGACGGCGTCGTGGCGGCGTCCTGCTGGTATCTGGTGCTCGGGCTGCCCGGCCTGTTCGCTTACAAGATGGCGAACACGCTCGACAGCATGATCGGCCATCACGGGCCGCGCTACGGCGCCTTCGGCTGGGCCGCGGCGCGCTTTGACGATGTGGTGAATTTCGTGCCGGCGCGGCTCAGCGGATTGCTGCTCACCGCCGCCGCGGCGTTCGCCGGTGATGCGTCGCCGGGGGTAGCCTGGCAAATCATGCTGCGCGACGCGAGGAAGCACCGCTCGCCGAATGCCGGCTGGCCCGAGGCGGCGGTCGCCGGCGCGCTCGGCCTCGCGCTGGCAGGGCCGCGCCATTATGCCGAGGGCACCGTCATCGACCCCTGGATCGGCGACGGCACGCCAGAGGCCGGCCCGCTCGACATCGCCCGCGCGCTGCGGCTGTACGGGCTGGCTTGCCTGCTGTCGGGCGGTTTGGTGTTTGGCGTTTGGCTGGCGGCGCATCTTACGCGGCCCGGGTGAGGCGTGGTGGGCGGGCGGCAGCGAGGAGCGCGTCGAGATCGAGATGCGTTTCGAGGTGCTCGGCGAGCCGGTCGAGAGTGCGCTCGACCATCGGCTCGTATGCGAGGTCGCTCACCGGAGCGCCGAGCCGGGCCAGAAAGGCGCGCCGGAACGCGTCGCTGGCAAACAGGCCGTGCAGATAACAGCCGGAAACTCGGCCGTCGCCCGAAACGGCGCCCTCGTCCCGTCCGGCGAGGCGCAGCATCGGCCGGGCGAGACCGGAACCGGTGGTCACCCCGAGATGCATCTCATACCCAGTGACTGGCGCCCCGCTGGCGATCTCAATCCCGGAGATTGCCGCCAGCGTCTTGTCGCCGCCAAGCACAGTTTCGATATCGAGTAGTCCGAGCCCGGGCGCTTCGCCGGGCACACCTTCGATACCGTGCGGGTCGGCGATGCGGCGGCCGAGCATCTGATAGCCGCCGCAGAGGCCGAGCACCTGCCCGCCCTGCCGGACATGGGCGAGAACATCGATGTCCCAGCCCTCGGCGCGCAGCGCTGCGAGATCGGCAAGCGTCGCCTTCGAGCCCGGCAGCACGATCAGATCGGCATCGCGCGGCAGCGGCGTTCCGGAGCGGACGAACACCAGTTCCAGACCGGGCTCGGCGCGCAGCGGATCCAGATCGTCGAAATTGGCGACACGCGGGAGTACCGGCACGACTATGCGTGCCCGCCCCTCGCCCGTCCTCCGCTCCGCGTCGGACTCCCTCTCCCTCCCCGGACTTGATCCGGGGATCACGGGGAAAGGGTTCGGGTGAGGAGCAAGCGCCAGCGAATCCTCGGCCGGCAACAGCGAGGCGTCGGCGAACCACGGCACGACCCCGAAGGATGACAGGCCGGTACGCTCGCCGATTGCCGCGACGCCGCCGTCGAACAGCCGGATGTCGCCGCGGAATTTATTGACGATATAGCCGACGAGACGGGCGCGCTCGCCCGGCGACAACAGCACGTGCGTGCCGACCAGTTGCGCGATGACGCCGCCGCGCTCGATGTCGCCGACCAGCACGACAGGTACATCAGCGGCTTCGGCGAAACCCATATTGGCGATGTCGCCGGCGCGCAGATTGATCTCGGCCGGACTGCCGGCGCCCTCGACCAGCACGAGGTCGGCGTCGGCTCCGAGGCGCCCGAACGCGGCAAGCACCGCCGGCAACAGCGACGGTGCGATCCGGCGGTAATCGCGCGCGGCGGAGGTCTCACGGACCCGGCCGTTGACGACCAGTTGCGCGGCGTCGTCCGATTGCGGCTTCAGCAGCACCGGGTTCATGTCGATCGATGGCGCGACATTGCAGGCGCGCGCCTGCAGCGCATGGGCGCGGCCGATCTCGCCACCCTCCACCGTCACCGCCGCATTGTTCGACATGTTCTGCGGCTTGAACGGCCGCACCCGAAGCCCGCGGCGGGTGAAGGCGCGCGCAATCCCGGCCACCAGCAGCGACTTGCCGACATCGGAACCGGTACCTTGCAGCATCAACGCGCGCGTCATCAAAACTCGATCCCAGGCTGCGCCTTAACCCCGGCGCGGAACGGATGCTTCACCAGTGTCATTTCGGTGACCAGATCGGCGAGCTCGATCAGTTCCGGCCTGGCGTTGCGGCCGGTGACAATCACGTGCAGGTCGCGCGGTTTCGCACGCAGCACAGCGAGCACTTCCTCAAGCGGCAGATAGTCGTAGCGCAGCACGATGTTGAGTTCGTCGAGCAGCACGAGCTTGTAGGAAGGATCGGCAATCATGTCTTTCGCGATATCCCAGGCGGCGCGGGCGGCGGCGATGTCGCGGGCGCGGTCCTTGGTGTCCCAGGTGAAGCCCTCGCCCATCGCGCGGCATGTCACCAGCTCCGGAAATTTCGCCAGCACGTCGCGCTCGCCGGTGCCCCACACGCCCTTGACGAACTGCACGATGCCGACGCGCATGCCGTGGCCGAGACAACGCAGCACCATGCCAAAGGCGGCGGTCGATTTACCTTTGCCGGCGCCGGTGTGGACGACGATCAGGCCGCGCTCCTCGGTCTTGGTCGCGAGAATCTTCCGGCGGGCGGCCTGCCGCCGCGCCATCCGGTCGCGGTGTCGCTCATTCAGTTCGGCTTCGGTTTCGGTCGTCATTTCAGCTCATTGATCACGCTGTTGCGCTTTGGCCGCCACAGCCCACGCTCGATTGCTTCGGCGAAGCGGCGCTGGGTCTCGGCCAGCGCCGCCGGATTGTGCGTCGCCATGAAATCCTGCACCGCCGCATCGACGATGTAAGCGTCGTAGAGCGTGTCGAAATGCGCATCGTCGACGAGACGCGTCGTCGCCGCAAAGGCGAACAGGTAATCAACGGTTGCGGCGATCTCGGCGGCGCCCTTGTAGCCGTGCCGCATCACGCCTGCGATCCAGCGCGGGTTGGCGGCGCGGCCGCGCACCACGCGGCCGATCTCCTCACGCAAGCTGCGAATGCGCGGCCGGTCGGGTTGCGAATGATCGTTGTGATAGACCGGCGGGGCCTGACCCGACAGCACCCGTACCGCGGCCGCGAGGCCGCCCTCGAACTGGTAGTAATCGTCGCTATCGAGAAGATCGTGCTCGCGATTGTCCTGGTTATGGACAACGGCGTCAGTGGCGGCGAGGCGCTTTTCGAACAGGGCGCGCTCCGCCTTCCCTTCGGCGCCGGCGCCGTAGGCCCATTGGCCCCAGCCGAGATAGGCCGCGGCGAGGTCGCCCTCATCGTCCCAGGCGCTCTCGTCGATCAGCGCCTGCAGCCCGGCGCCGTAGGTGCCCGGTTTCGAGCCGAAGATGCGATAACCGGCGCGCAGCATCGCCTCATCGGGATCGGCGCCGCTCGCCTCGAATTGCTGGCGGTCGGCGGCGACATGGACGGCCAGCGGGTTCACCTCGGGCGGCTCGTCGAGCGCGGCGACGGCACGCACGGCGCTGTCGAACAGATCGATCAGCCCGGGAAAGGCGTCGCGGAAGAAGCCGGAAATGCGCAAGGTCACATCGACCCGCGGCCGGTCGAGGATACCGGCCGGCAGAATCTCGAAGCCGGTGACCCGGCCGCTCGCCGGCTCCCACAACGGCCGCACCCCGAGCAGCGCCAGCGCTTGGGCGATGTCATCGCCGCCGGTCCGCATATTGGCGGTCCCCCAGGCCGACAGCGCGATGCGCCGCGGCGCGTTGCCGTGCTCCTGGGCGTAGCGCTCGACCAGAAGCCCGGCCGAGTGCCAACCGAGCTGCCAGGCCGCCGGGGTGGGCACGGCTCGGGTGTCGACCGAGAAGAAATTGCGGCCGGTCGGAAGGACCTCGGGACGGCCGCGGCTCGGCGCCCCGGAGGGTCCGGGCGGCACGAAGCGGCCATCGAGTCCCGACAGCAGACCGCGGAGCTCGGCCGGTCCGCAAGCGGCCACAGCTGAGCGCAGCGTGTTTTCAATCCAAGCGAGCACCGCGCAGGTGCGGTGCCAGTGCGGGTCGGGCGCGGCCACGCCGGACACCAGCCGCAGCGCCAACGCCTCCAGCCGCTCCACCGTATCGCCGGCGGTGCGCCACGCCTCACTCCCGTCGAGTGATGCAGGCCTCGCTCCCGTCCACGGCTCCGCAAGATCCAGCATCAGCGGGTCCGCGCCGAGGTCGAGATCGGCGGCAAGCGCCCGCAACAGCGACTCGTCTTCCGGTCGGCTGCCGCGGCGAGTGCGCGCGAAGGCGACGAGCAGCGCATCGAGGCGTTCGCCCGCCGGGCTTTCGCCGAAGACATGCAGCCCGTCGCGGATCTGCAAATCCTTCAACTCGCACAGAAAGCCGTCGAGCTTCTGCAGCGCCTGCGGGGTGTCGTCGCCGGCATCGATGCCGCAATCGCGGTCGAGCCCGGCAGCGCGGGCGCGCTCCAGGATGTCGGCGGCGAGCGGTTTGATCCGGCGCATATCGCCGCGCGACGCCTCGTAATATTCGTCGATCAGGCGCTCCAATTCGGCCTGCACGCCGTAGCTGCCGGCCCGGGTCAAAGGCGGAGTCAGGTGGTCGACGATCACCGCCTGGGCGCGGCGCTTCGCCTGCGTCCCCTCGCCGGGGTCGTTGACGATGAACGGGTAGAGATGCGGCATCGGCCCAAGCACGGCCTCGGGAAAGCATTCGGCCGACAGCGCCAGCGCCTTGCCCGGCAGCCATTCCAAGGTGCCGTGCTTGCCGAGGTCGATCACCGCATCGGCGCGGAAGCTGTCGGTGATCCAGGCATAGGCGGCGAAGTACGCGTGCGGCGGCACCAGCGCCGGGTCGTGATAAGTCGCTTTCGGGTCGCGGTTGTAACCGCGCGCCGGCTGGATCAGCACCGCGATGCTGCCGATGCGGAAGCCGGGAATCACGAAATGCCCGCAATCGAGCCGGCCGGGCCGGTAGAACGGGTCGCGCTCGGCGGGGCCCCATTGCGCCGTCACCCGCTGCTGCACCACCGTCGGGAGACCGGCAAAAAAGGCCGAGTATTCGTTGAACGGCAACATCTCCTCGGCCTCGGCCTGCGGCCGGGCGTTGCTGGGACCTGCCAGCAGCCGCTGCATCAGGTCGGCGCCGGTCTCGGGCATCTCGTCGGTGCGGTAGCCGGCGTTGCAGAGCGCCCGGAGGATGGCCACCGCCGAGGCCGGCGTGTCCAGGCCGACGCCATTGCCGATCCGGCCGTCGCGGTTGGGATAATTGGCGAGCACGATGGCGATCCGGCGCTCGGCCGGCGGTTTCGCCCGCAGCCGTGCCCAGTTGCGCGCGAGGTCAGCGACAAACGCGACGCGATCGGCGACCGGGCGGTAGCCGACGAGGTCGGCCTCGGTCTCGGGGTCGCGCCCGAGCGGCGCCTTGAACGACACCACGCGAGAGAGAACCCGGCCGTCGATCTCGGGCAGCGCGACGTTCATCGCCAGATCGCGCGGGCCGAGGCCGTTGGTGCGCTCCCGCCAGGCCGCCTCATCGGCACCGGAAAAGACCACCTGCAGGATCGGGCAACTGGCTCCGCTGGCGGCACCCAGGGGGTCCGCGGCCCCCGCGAGCGAAAAGCCGGTCGCGTTGAGGATCACCGCCGGCGGGTGGCTGGCAAACGCCTCGGCCAGCAATGCGGCGGCCTCGGCGTCTTTCAGACTCTGCACGAAGACCGGCAGCGGCCGCAGCCTCCGTGCCGAAAGTGCCTGCAGTAGGACATCGATCGGCACCGTGTTCCCGGACTGCACCAGCGCCCGATAAAACACGATCGGCGCCACCCCGCCCTCGCCGCGCCATTCGACGGCGATTTCGTCGAGGGTGGGCAAGGCGTGGCCGGGCCAATACAGGCCGGCGCGCAGCAGCGGCGCGGGTTCGGCCCAATTCTCGTTTCGGCCGAGTAGCGCGGCGGCATAGCGCAGAAAATTATCCGCGTTGGCGGGTCCGCCCTCAGCGAGGTAGCGCCAGAGGCGGCGGCAGGAATCGGGCGGCACGGTCGAAGCTTCGGCCAGCTCAGGGTCCGGCTTGTCGTCGCCCGGCAGCAGGGCCAGCGGAATGCCGCGCTCGCAGCAACTCTCGACCAGGCGCTCGACGCCATAGGGCCAATAGGCGCTGCCGCCGAGTAGCCGAGCGATCACCAGCCGGGAATGGGCGACCGTCTCCATATAAAGATCGACCGAGAAATTGTGGGCGAGCCGCATCACCGGAGCGAGCCGCAGGGTAGGCGCCGCCGGGTCTTCTTTCCTCCGCCGGGCCTGCGCCGCGGCGAGCAGCGCGACCTCGGTATCGGCCGCGGTCAGCACAATGATGTCACCGGGCGTCTGCGCCAAATCGATTGCAGCCGATCCGTCGGCGATGATCCCCGGCTCGGTCGCCAGCAGATGCATCAGGACGCCGCCATGTCACGCAGCGCTGCCGTGATCGCGGCACGGTCGAGGCCCTTGCGGCCGATCACGACAAGGCGCGACGTGCGCGCCTCGGTGGGCTCCCAGGCGCGGTCGAAATACTGCTGCACCCGATCGCCGACCGCCTGCACGACCTGACGTCGCGCGACACCGGAGACCGCGACGAAGCCTTTGATCCGCAGCACGTCGTGATCGCGGATCAGCGCCGCCAGCTCGGCCCGAAAATTCTCCGGATCGGCGAGCGCGCCGGTCTCGACGACGAAGCTCTCGAAATCATCGTGGTCGTGCTCGGCTTCGAGCTCGTGCAGCGACGGCCGCGCCGCCAGATCGTCCTCGGCCGCGGCGGCGAGACCGAGCGCGACGGCGGGCGCAACCGCCGCTTGCGCCACGGTGATCGCCTTCACCCCCGGTCGAACCCGCGCTTCGATCTCACGGCGCAACCGCACCAGATCGGCGGGCGGGACCAGGTCGGCCTTGTTGAGGATCACCAGATCGGCGCAGGCGAGCTGGTCGGTGAAGACCTCCTCGACCGGGTTGTCGTGGTCGATGGAAGGGTCTGCCGCGCGCTGCCGCTCCAGCGCTTCCGGATCGGCCGCGAACAGGCCGGCCGCCAGCGCGGCGGCATCAATCACGGTCACGACGCCGTCGACGGTGGTGCGGGTGCGGATTTCCGGCCAGGCGAAGGCCTGAACCAGCGGCTTCGGCAAGGCTAGGCCCGAGGTTTCGATCACGATGTGATCTGGCGGCATCGGCCGCTCGACCAGCGCCGTCAGTGCCGGAAGGAAATCGTCGGCGACGGTGCAGCAGATGCAGCCATTCGCCAGCTCGACGACATTGTCCTCGGTGCAGGTCGCATCGCCGCAGCCGAGCAGCAATTCGCGATCGATGCCAAGCTCGCCGAACTCATTGACGATAATAGCAAGCCGGTGCCCGCCGGCATGCGTCAGCAGGTGGCGCACCAGGCTGGTCTTGCCGGCGCCGAGAAAGCCGGTGACGATCGTCGCCGGGATCCGCTGCATCGCTCAACCGCCTCCCTTCAGCACCAGCGGCAGGCCGGCGGCGACAAAGACGACGCGGTCGGCAAGGGCGGCGATTTCCTGGTTGAGGCGCCCGGCGGCGTCGCGGAACTCGCGGCCAAGCGGCGTCTCCGGTACGAGGCCGAGCCCGACCTCGTTCGCGACCAGCACGACTGGCCCGTCGGCGGCGCGCAAGGCGGCCGCGAGCGCGGCGGTTTCCGCCTCGATATCGCGATCGGCTCCGAGCAGGTTCGACAGCCACATCGTGAGACAATCGACCAGCAGCGGCCGCTCCGCGCCGGCATAAGCAGCGACCGCCTCAGCTACTTCCAACGGTGCCTCGATCGTGCGCCAGAACGGGCCGCGCCGCGCCCGATGCGCGGCGATCCGCGCCGCCATCTCGGTATCGCCGGGTTCCGCTGTCGCGCAATAGGTGCCACCAGCCGCCGCAGCTTCGACGAGCTGCTCGGCGTGGCGGCTTTTGCCCGAGCGGGCACCCCCCAAGACCAGGGTAACCGGGGGAAGCGCGGCAACCACGCATGCAAGCGACAAAGGCTCCTCCTCCGCCCGAGGACTCGTCCCTACGAGGCGATGCGGAGGTCTCCTGGCTCGGGGTCATCGCCCGCGGCGCCTTCCCGGCCGGGTCGAACCCCCTGGGCCAGTGGCTGATGCCGCGGACTCGCCGCTCACAGTTGCGGCGGCAGCGCCGGTCTTACACCGGACTTCCCTGTCGCATCGCTGCCGCCACGCTAGCACGCGGCGGCAGCGGCCGTCACCTGCTGCGTCGGGCTATTGCGCCAGACCGAGAGCGCAGTCCTCGACCACGGGACGGACCCATTTGCGCTTCATCTTGTCCCAGACGAGCGCCGGCACCGCCGCTTGCGCCAGCATCCGGGGATCGGGGCAGCGGGTCGCGCCCCGCTCGGCGAGGAAGCGCTCGATAACGCCGAGCTCTTCGGCCCGCACGGCCGGTTTGGTGGGCACCGGCGGCGGCGCCGGCATTCGCTTCACCGATGCTTCCATCCGCAGCGCCTGCGTCGCGTGCATGCCGTTGCGCGGGCGCTCGGAGTTTCCGACGGCGAATGTAAGCCCCGTCATTTCGCGCGGATTCTTGCGGCCGTGTGTCTCGACCGACCGACCGGCATCCCGGCGCCGAGCCGGCTCAATCCCATCGATCTCGTCGGGCCGCGGCGACGAGCGCCGCGGCGGCGCCGCGACTCCCTCGACGATGTAGCCTTGGCCCCAACGCGCCTCAATCTGGAACGGCACCTTCTGGCGAAGCTTCGAAATGCGAACTCGGATCGCGGTCGCCTGCGCCCGATCCTCGCGCTCCTCGGCGTAGAGATGCCGGAACAGGTCGCGATGGGTCACCAGCTGGCCGGGCATCCAGGCCAGCCGTTCGAGGATGTTCCATTCCATGCGGGTCAGCCGCACCGGTTTGCCCTGTACGACGAGACGACGGCATTCCCAGTCGATCGCGTAGCCGGTGCCCGCCGCACTTGCCGAACGCCCCAGCTCAAGCGACAAGCCGAGGCCGGCGGCCCAGCGGTGCAGCGCATCCAGCGGCGGCGAAGCCTCGCCGCACTCCCAGAGACGCAGCGCCGGCTCAGCAAGCCCGGAGCGCTCCGCGACCTGCGTTAGCGTCAAAGCCAGCCGTTGCCGGCAGGCGCCAAGCTCGGCAACAACTGGGTCGCAGCGCCCCGCCTCACCGGCGTCGGCCGCGGCGTCGAACCGATCCGCTTCGGACGCGGCGTCTTCATCATGGCAGGGAAAGCCGATCGGCGACTCTTCCATTGGCAACCCGTCCGCAATCTTTTGCCGGCTCGTCACCCTATGGATCGAGCCTCAGCAACTATTGCGCGGGTTGGCATCAACCGTGTGTGAGAGGGCTCACACAGGTTAAAATTTTTCCGAAGTCGCCGGGTACAGTGAGCTCAAGAGCCGCTAAGCGCTCCGACATCTCGAATGCGGATACCGCCCTTCTCGATCGCGATAATCCCGGCTCGCTTCCAATCCTGCAGGTGCTTGTTGACACTTTCCCGCGAGCCGCCGACGATCTCGCCGAGCGCCCGCTGCGAGATCCTGACCCCCACCGCAGGCGTCATCTGCCCCCCATTCTGCTCCTCGGCGAGGCGCAGCAGCGTCTTCGCAATGCGGGTTTCCAGATGCAGGAACGCGAAATCTTCGACCTGCTCGTCGGTGCGCCGGATGCGCTCGCAGAACACCATCAGGAGCGGCAGGCAGAGTTCCGGTTGATGCCGCAGCACCCGCAGGAAATCCTGTCGGGCCACGACCAGCAGCTCGCAATCCATCTCCGCCCGCGCGTCGGCAGTCCGCTCTTTGCCGTCGAGCAGCGCGATCTCCCCGAACACCTCCCCTTCCCTGAGGACGCTCAGCACGATCTGCCGGCCGTCCGGCGACGGCGCCGTGATCGTGACCCGCCCCGACAGCACCGCCATCATGCTGTTGCCGGGTTCACCCTTGGTGAAAATCGTGGCGCCGTGCGGATAATGGACAAGTTTCGCATGGGCGAGAATCGCATCCGCCTCGGCGTCGCCGAGCCGAGAAAACAACGGGCTGCGTCGCAACAGCTGCCGCCGTGCCTGATCGATTTCTGGCATCGGTGTCCTCCCCGCGAAGCGGCCATCCGCCCGGCCGCGCTCCGAAGCACCGGTAGCGATTCCGCTGCTCCAGCCGCGATTATAGCAAATCCGGCAATTTACTTGGCTATGTCGGCGGCCGAGACGGTGCGGAGCGGCCTCAGCCGAATTCCTCGAGGGCGGCGGCGTTGCGGATCACGATGGCGCCGTTGTCGATCGCAACGATGCCCGAACGCCGCCACGCCTGCAGCTGCTTATTCACGCTTTCGCGCGAGGCGCCGACAAGGTTGCCGAGCTCGCGCTGCGAAATGCGCAGCACCACCCCACCGCCGGGACGCGACGGTGCCGGCCGGTTCTGCGCGAGGCGCAGCAGCGCCTTGGCGATCCGCGCCTCGACATCGAGGAACAGCACGTCCTCGACCTGCTCGCTGGCGCGCCGCACCTTCTCGCACAGGACCCGCAGTAATTCCCGGGTCAGCGCCGGGCGCTCCAGCAACGGCAGGAACGAGCGCCTTTCAATGACCAGCAATTCGCAATTGGTACTCGCGGTCATATCAGCCGAGCGCTCCTTGCCGTCGAGCAGCGCGATTTCGCCGACGACCTCGCCCTCATTGATGATATTGAGGACGACCTGCTTGCCTTCGAGCGACAGCACGCTGATTACCACTTGACCGGTGAGCACCGCCATCATGCTGCTGCCGGGGTCGCCCTTGGCGCCGATCAGCGCGCCGGCGCGGAACCGTTCGATCACAGCATGCGCCAGGAGCGCATCGATCTCCTCATCGGGCAGACGTGAAAATAGCGTGCTGCGCCTCAGCAGTTGACGCCGCTCTGGTGTTGATGCAACCACTAGCCCACCTCGCCAGCTGTCTGATGCCGGCTTCGCCTTACAGATTAGCTGATTTCTGACGAGCAATCCCGTGTTGCGTTGCCGATGACCAGCGCCCCCGACCGTCCCCCGGTGCTGGCGGTCCGCGACCGGCCATCGCCGAACCACGACAGCCGGGGTGAAGCACCGAATATCGCCCGCATCGACACGCTGGTGCTGCACTACACCGGCATGCAGAGCGCGCCCGCGGCGCTCAACCGGCTGTGCGACCCCGAGGCGCGGGTCAGCTCTCATTATGTCGTCGAGGAAGACGGCACTGTCTGGTGCCTCGTCGAGGAGAGCCGGCGGGCGTTTCACGCCGGCATCTCGTCCTGGGAAGGCGGGCAGAACCTGAACCTCGGGTCGATCGGCGTCGAAATCGTCAACCCCGGGCATGAATGGGGCTACCGGCCCTTCCCGGAACCACAGATGGCGGCGGTCGAGGCGCTATGCCGGGAAATCCTGTCGCGCCACCCGATCCCGCCGCATCGGGTCGTCGGCCATTCCGATATCGCCCCCGACCGCAAGAGCGATCCCGGCGAATTGTTCGATTGGCCGCGGCTGGCGCGCGCGGGGATCGGCCTGTGGCCCGAGCCGGCGCCGGAGCTTGAGCGGCGCCGCGGGCGCGGCGTCGGCGTCCTCGAGCGCAGCCGGGCCTTAGCCGATCTCGGCCAGATCGGTTACTGCGTCACCGAGGCCAGCGCCGGCATCGTGCTCGCAGCCTTCCAGCGGCGCTTTCGGCCCGAGCGTTGGGACGGGATTTTCGACGCCGAAAGCTGCGCCCGGCTCGCGGAAGTCCGCGCCGCCTATGATGCGGCGCGCGCCGCTTGGCGGCGCCGCCGGCGGATGCATTGAGGCTCAGCGCCGCCCCGTATCAGGATAGGGTGTCCCGTCGCGACGGGTATAACGGGCCGGCTTGCCGCCGGCCGGTGCCATCATGTCGATGTCGTTGTAATGCGGGGCGTTGCCCGGCACCCGGGTGCCGACCTCCAGCACCACGGCCTCGTTCCCGGTGCGGTTCTGCAGACAATGACCGTCGGCGTCGTTGGCCTTGAAGCCGGCACAATCGCCGGCGCGCAGAACCTCGTCGCCGCTATCGGTCACCAGAGTGACTTCGCCCGACAGGACATAGACGAACTCGTCCTCGGCGGTGTGCCAATGGCGCTGGCTCGACCAGGCGCCCGGCGGCAGCCGCAACAGGTTGACGCCGAATTGGGTCAGGCCGGCGGGATCGCCGAGCCGGACGCGCTCGCGGGCACGGCAGGGTTCGTCGAAAGGCGCGGGATAGAGCGTACCGACGAGTTTTTCGAGTTTCGCCACATCGATGCGCTTGCTCATTGCGGTCCTCCTGTTCGGGATTGACCGTGTCGAGCCCGGTAATCCTGGACGACCGCACGATAGGTGACCCGGATCAACTCGTCGATATCCGGCGGCGGCGGCTCGCGCCGGCGCAAATGCTGCCCAACCAGCGCCAGCGGCAGCTCGGCCAGCAGAAACTGCGCCCGCCGCGTTTCCGCGCGCCGTTCCCGCCCGAACACGAGCCGGGCAAACCGGCGCATGCCGGTCTCGATCTGCCGCGACTGCGCCGCGACCGCGTCGCGCAACGCCTCCGGCCAATCGCCCTGAATAAAATCGTCGCGATGGTGCAGCAGCAACAGGCGCGCCTTGTCCAAATTCGCCCGGGTCCAGGCCGGCGTATGCAGCACCGCCCGCAAGCCGTCGCCGGCGTCAAGCGCGGTGCCGATCCCCTGCTGAAATTCCAGCACGGTGCGCAGCCACAATTCGCCAAGCAGCACATCGCGTGAGGCGAAGCGGTGATAAAAGGAACCGATCGGCGCCTTTAGCCGGCCGGTGACGGACGCGACTGTCGCCGCTGAAGGTCCCTGTTCGGACGCGATCGCCAGCGCCGCCTCGATAAAATCGTCCTCGCTGAATTTGGCAAGAGCCATAATTCTAGAATAATCATTCTAGACGGAGCCGGTCAATGCGCGCTAGGCTCTGATGCCCACCAGCGGAGACAGTGAATGTCGAACGCGCCAGCGGAACAACCCTCTCAAGTCACGCGCGTCAACCAGCTGCTCGCCGCGGCGTCGCGGGCAATGGCCGAGGTCCCATTCTGCTGGGTCATAACCCCGGCCGCGGATGGCGTCGGCGCCCACGCGAGAGCCGTCAAGGACCAGAAGGGCGACACCGAGACGAATCCGTGGACGCGCTGGTTCCTCGCCCGCCGCGTCTCGCGCAAGGTGGCGGAGATTCGCCGCGTCGGCAGGGCCACGCTGGCGTACCAGCACGAGTCCGGCAATGCCTACGTGACGATTTCCGGCCGGGCCGATGTGATTGACGAGCGCTCGGCGGTCGAGAGCCGATTTCACCCGTCGAACGAGCAGGAAGCCAGCGTGATGCCGCAACTATTGGCCGTGCGGGTCACGGCCGATCACCTCGAACTGCATGTCCGCGGTGTCACCGCCGAGCCTTGGGGGCAAGGCCGCACCTTTCTCGACCGCGCCGCCGACGGAAGCTGGCGCCTCGCCGAGTAAATAAGTTGCGCGCGTTTCGGGCTCTGCTGTCATGGCGCGGAACGCAGCGGCGAAGCAATCTCATTGGCCAAAGCGCAGTTGATCGAGATTGCTTCCTCGCCCGCGGCGCTAAACCCCGCGGGCTTGTCGCAATGATAGCGTAGGCACTAGGTCGAGTGCGCTCGCTGCGTCGCGCGGTTCGCGGCGCTCGCCACCGCCTTCAGGGAGGCGGTGACGATGTCGTTGTCCATGCCGACACCATAGAGCTCGCCGCCTGATTTCTGTTGGGCGTTCGCGCGGACTTGGACGTAAGCCGCG
>DATARH010000004.1:0-32867 GCA_036264235.1 Allostellaceae bacterium | reverse complement strand
TCGTGGAACACCGGGCTGAAGGTCGCGACCAGCGGCTGCAGCGGGTTGACCAGCCCCTCCGAGTTCGGCCCGGCGATGACCATGCCGGTGCGCTCTGCGATCGCCCGCAAGGCGATATCGCGCTGCGCCGCCTCCTCGCTCTTCTCCTCGCCGAAACCGGAGCTGATCACGACCGCCGCCTTGATGCCGCGCGCCGCGCATTGCTCGATCGCCGACACGACATGCGCGGCCGGCACCAGGATCACCGCCAGCTCCGCCGCTTCGGGGATGTCGGCGACGGTCGCATAGGCCTTATGGCCGAGCACCTCCGCCTGGCTGCGGGTGACCGGGTAGACGCGGCCGGGATAGCCGTGCTCGACCAGCTGCTTCGTCAGACGCCCGCGCAGCGAGTCGTCAGCGGCGGCGCCAACAATGACGACGCTGTCGGGCGACAACAGAGGGCGCAGATCAGGCATTCAGCTTCCGCGCAGATTGGACCGCGCCCGTCTCGGCCGCATGCGGGCGGGACGCCCGCGCTCCGGTTGTCGTCACCGCAGGCCGAGGCCGCGGGCGATGATGCCGCGCAGGACCTCGCGGGTGCCGCCCTGGATCGTCAGCTTCGGCGCGATCAGCGTCATATGACGCAGCGCCTGTTCGAAGCGGTCGTCGTTCGACTCCGGGGTCGAGTCGCCGCGCTCGGGCGCCATCAGCCGCACCTGGTTCGGCAGCGCCTGTTCCCAATTGGTGCCCAGGTCCTTGACCACCGCGGCTTCGACGGCCGGTGTCTTGCCGGCTTGCAGCATGCCGGCGACCGACAGCGACATCCGCCGCAAGGTCGCGAGATGCGCGACTTCGCGGCCGATGCCCTCGGCGGTGCGGTCGTCCGGCTCCGGCCCGGCGGTGCGCAGGAATTCGGTGAAGACCGACAGGGTTTCGGTCCAGCGGTCGGGGCCGCTGCGCTCATAGGCGAGTTCGTCGGTGGCCTGCTTCCAGGCCATGTCGACCTCGCCGATCAGATGCAGGTCGGGCACGAACACGTCGTCGAAGAAGATTTCGTTGAAATCGTGCCCGCCGGTCTGGTTGATGATCGGCCGGATCGTGATGCCCTTCGATTTGCAGGCGATCAGGAACTGCGTCAGCCCGTGCCGCCGGTTCTCCTTGGTCGGCGGCGAGGTGCGCAGCAGCGCGATCATGTAGTCGGCGTTGTGCGCGTTCGAGGTCCAAATTTTGCGGCCGTTGACCAGCCAGCCGCCGTCGGTCTTGGTCGCGCGGGTCGAGGCGGCGAACACGTCGGAACCGGAATTGGGCTCGCTGAGGCCGATGCAGAAGCACAGCTCTCCCGAGGCGATGCGCGGCAACATCTCCTGTTTGATCGGCTCCTGGCCATAGCGCAGGATCACCGGTCCGCTTTGCCGGTCGGCGGTCGAGTAATGCCGGGTCGGCGCGTGGTACGCCAGCATCTCCTCGGTCACCACGTAGCGTTCGAGATGCGAGCGGCCGTGGCCATACGGTTTAGGCCAGGTCATGCCGATCCAGCCGCGGGCGCCGACTTTGCGGGCAAAGGCGCGGGCCTGTTCGTTGCTGGCACGGCCGGTATGCGGGTCGAAGCTGCCGGCGGCAATTTCCGCCTTCAGGAAGGAACGCACCTCCTGGCGCAATTCCTTGGCCTCGGCCGGGAGCTCGACCGGGTCGAAATGGAAATTGTAGGCCATTACGCCCTCACGATCGCGTTGTTAGGATCCCTGGGTGATGAACGGCCACAGCTGGTCGGCGCCCTGCGCCGCGACCATGCGGCCGAGGCGTCGCGCCCAGGCACGTTCGTTGCCGAATTCCTCGCGCCAGGTCCACAGCCGGCGCGTCGATTGATGCAGCGAATGCTCGTAAGTGAAGCCCATCGCCCCGTGCGCCTGATGCGCGATCGCGGCGCCGGTGCCGGCCGCCTCGCCGACCCGGATTTTGGCGACCGCGACGTCGCTGTCGACTGCGTTGCCGTTGATGCCGCGCTCGGCGATCGCTTCGGCGGCGGCGTCGGCCGCGGACCCCGCGGCGGCGACCTCGCCGGCCAATTGCGCGAGGTTGTGCTGTACCGCCTGGAATTTTCCGATCGGCCGGCCGAACTGCACCCGGTCGAGCGCCCATTGCACGGACTGGTCGAGGATGCGTTCGAGGGCGCCGGCCATCTGCTGTGTGCGTACCGCCGCGCCGAACCGCACCAGCGCGGCGAGATCGAGACCATTGGCGGGCTTCGCGGCGGTCGCAGTGGCGCCGTCGAACGACACCGTGTCGCTGGGCTCACCGGCGAGGCTTTTGTCCTGCCGGATGTTCAAGCCGGCGGCCTCGACCAGCGCGGCGCTGTAGCCCCCGCCCTGCCGCGCCAGCACGGCGACGTGCTTTGCGACGCGCGCGAACGGCAAGTCGCGGGCGCGGCCGCGCAATTTGCCGTCGGGGCCGAGCTCGATATTGCCGTCGGCATACACCGGCGCGATCGTCATCGGCCCGGCCGGTGCCTCGATCCCGGCCTGCGCCAGCAGCCAGCCCGCCATCAACGTCTCGGCCAGCGGCACCGGCGCGGCGGCGCGACCGGCGACGCGCAACACCGCGAAGCCGTCGAGCATCTCGGCGCCGGCGCCGCCGAGATCGTCCGGCACCCAAGTCAGGGTCAGCCCGTTCTCCTCAAGCGCGTTCCACAGCGCCTCGGGCCACTTGCCTTCCTCGGCCGCGTTGATGGTCGCGGGCTCGCACAGATCGGCAAAAATCCGCGTCGCGGTATCGACGATGATGCTGTCGGTCACAGCTAGCTCCAGGGCGGCGCCAGGCGGCGGCGCGGCTTAAATCGGTGCCTGGATCGAACCATGAAGTTCGCCGCCAAGGCAAGCCGCGCGGGCTCTTGCGCGGCGGCCTCGCGGCCCCGAGGAAGATCGGGCGCGTGCCCGACGCTACGATGGGTCCCTAGATATGCCCGTGCATGCGGAGATCGCGCTCCTGATCGAGCCGCACCACTTCGGCGCCCGTGGGTCGCCGGCTGAACCTCCTTGCGAACGCCTCCAGCGCCCGCTCGAGGGCGTCGATTTCCTGGTCTTCGGCATCGAGCGCCTTCAGCTCTTCGGCGTGCCGCGCAAGGATTTCGGTACGGCGGCGCTCGATGTCCCGCCTGGCCCGTTCCAGGACTACGGGCAGCCGCTCCCAAGCCGGGTCCGGCTCTTCTGTCGCAAGCGGAGCTGCCGTGTCGTCCGAACCGGAAAGGGTCGGAGCGATCTCGCTCGGTTCCATGGCCGCGGCTTCGAAAGGGCCAAAATTATCTTCGGCGTGCCGTGCATTCTCAGTCCAGACCGCCCCTTCTTCGGGCAGCGCGGTTCCAGACTGGCCGTTGGGCTTAATCAAGCTCGATGCGGTGTTTTGCGAAATCGATTCGAGGATGTGCTCGCGCCGCGCCTTGGCGTTGGCGATCTGCGTTTCGATGTCTTTGGCGATGTGAAAAAGCTCACCGGACAATGCCTCGGTGAGGCGGAGTTCTGCGTTGCTGATTTCGAGGGAGAGCGACTCGAGTTCAATCCATTCGAAGGAGCTCATTGCAAGCCCTGTGTGAAAGGTGCGTCGGTAGCCTCACATCGCCATTGGCCGTGGCGGATCGTTCCGTCCGCTGGCCGCAGGCGATGCCGAGAATGGGAATACCGGATAGTTCTTAACAATATGTAACAATATGTGACGCGGAGTCATAATTCCGGGACCCGCGTCGCTCCTATCCGCGCCGGGTTGCCGGCGCGGACCCTCTACCGGGAGCTAGCCCCGCATGCGCTGGCCTTCTTCGATCTGCACCACCTCGCTGCCAGTCGCGAGTGTGCTGAACTTGCGGGCAAATGTGTCGATCGCTTGGTTCAACGCTTCGAGCTCGTCGTGTTCGGCCTGCAGCGCATTCAGCTCTTGGGCATGTCGGCTCACGATCTCGGCGCGCCGGCGGGCGAGCTCATTTTTTGCCTTTTCGAGGTGATCGGGCGTCAGTTGATCCCACATCGTGCGGGCTCCTTCAGTGGAAGCGGAAAATGGAACGACGACGGATGCGCAGCTGTCGCCTTCGTCGGGTTGATGTTCGGGTTCGGGTTCGGCGATCGCCTGCACGACCACTGCGGTGCTGTCCTCCGCAGGTTCCATCGAGGCCTCCTGCGGCGCTAGTTGCGGCGTTGCGAAGGGGTCCTCGACTGCGGGATCTTCGACCAGCACTGGGGCAAGTTTTTTGTGCTTTGCCGTCTTGACCGTCGGCGGCGCGGCCGAGTGCGCCGCGTGCCGCGTGATTGCTTCCAGGATAATGGGACGCCGGCTCTTGGCTTGGCTGAGCTGCTGTTCGAGCAGCCGCATCAATCCGTGGTTTTTGGTCGATCTTGCCGCGTGCAAGCGGTCTTCAAGGGTCGCTATATCACGCGACAGGGTTTCGAGTTCCAGCCATTCGAACGAACTGCTCATCGCCTGGCCCCCATTTAACCTTGCGACTGAGTCACAGGGCCTAAATAAAAGAGCTTGCGATGGCAAAACCGTGCTCCCCTCCTGTGCCTAACGCAATGTTAATTGGTTAAGATTTTCCGCCAATTCTCGGAAATTGGCCGCTCTATTTTAACTAAAAGTCTTCTCTGTTATTCGCCGGGAGGGCGGCAGCGGATGATGCTGATCGGCTTCAGCGTCATCACGACTTCGCCGTTCTGGTTCACGATTTCGGCCAGGCTGCGGACGATGCCCTGATCGGGCTTCGAGCGCGACGGCCGCGCTTCGATGACGGTAGCGCGCAGGCTCAGGGCGTCGCCGGGCCGTACCGGCTTCAGCCAGCGCAATTCATCGATGCCAGGCGATGCGAGGCCGGATTCCGGCGACAGGAATTCGGTCGCGACCAGCCGCATCATTAGCGCCGCGGTGTGCCAGCCGCTCGCGATCAACCCGCCGAACTGGCCGACCCGGGCTGCTTCGGCGTCGGTGTGCATCGGCTGCGGATCGTAGCGGCGGGCGAATTCGAGAATCTCGGCCTCGCTGACGCGGAGCGGGCCGGCGGTCACGACCAGTCCTGGCCGATAATCCTCGAAATAGCGCACCGGCTTCGTCATTGCGGGTCTGGGAAGTCGATGATCTCGACCTCGTCGCTGGCGAGATCGAGCACGGCGCAGCTGAGCTGCCGACCGTTGCGGCTGTCGCGGGCATCCCCGGCCGAGCCCGGGTTGATCACCAGCACAGGGCCGAAGCGGCGGACGACCTGCTGGTGGGTATGGCCGTAGAGCACGACATCGGCGTCGGCTTCGGCGAAGCGGGCGAGCTGCGAACTTTCCGGATGGATGTACGCGCCGCGCGGCTCCCATGGGGTGGAATGCACTAGCAACAGCTGTTTTCCGGCGATCTCCCGTTCGATGCGGTGCGGTCGCGCCGCCAGCCATCCCATCAGCTCCGGGTCGACGCCGTGGCGGGCCCGCGCGCGGGCGCCCTGCGGCCCGAAGAAACCTTCTTCGTGGTTGCCGAGGATCACCTGCGCCTTCCGGTCCCGCAGCAGACGCACGATTTCGTTCGAAAACCGGTACTCCCAGATACTGTCGCCGAGGCATAGCAACTCGTCGATGTCGCCCATCAGGCGCAAGGCTTCGCTCAAACCCGCGACGTTGCAGTGCAGGTCGGAAACGATACCGAGCCTCACCGACGCTCTCCTGCAGATGTCAAGGGGACGCGGCACACCAAACGTAGGGTTGTATCGGCACAATCGTGAAGTTCTGCGACGGATCACTTATCGCCGTCGAGGTGTTTGCGGCTGGGGGTTGCATTTGACTGCCCAAAATCCTGTCCAGGTGCCGTCCGGCACCGATCGCACCGAGGAAGAACGAGCGTAGCAAAATGGCCATTGCCGATACGGTATGGGGACGTTTGGCGCGATTCAATGCGCCTGATCGAAACCGTCGCGGTCCCAGTCATTTCCGCAGAATGCGGCGGCGGGCGCCGGCCACCATGGTGCGATGGCTACGCATCGCTATCCACTGGTTGTTGACCGCGACGGCGGCCGTTCTGGATGGCACCGAGGCGGCCGCGGTTTGGCTATTCCCATACTTGGTCTTGGCGGCGCGCGGGTTCGCGCTCTGCGCATGGTGGCTGGCGCGTGCGAGCGCAGCGGTAGCGATCGAATTCGGTTTGCTCGGCTTCGTGTTGTTTCTGAGTATCGGGGCGCTGCTCCGCTGCCTCTGGCGGTCCGCGGTGTGGCTGACGCCTCGAGTCTCACGGCTGCTGGGATGGCTTGGTCTGCAGTTGACGTTCGTGTTGTGGGCGGTGATGCGCTGGACTGGTCGGTTTTGCTGGTTTGATTTGCCGCGCTACGCGACCGTCGGTCGCTGGCTTTTGGCGCTTGTCGTGCTGGGGGCCCTCGGCTGGGCTGCCGAACAAGAAATCGGCAGCTCGACGTTGCAGGCTGCATTCTTCACGCGGCTCAATCACCGCCTCGCCTACGCGGTGCAGCCCGGCCCCAGCGATACGGTCCACTTTCCGGCGGGCGGCCCCTATGACGATCGGCTTGGCTATTCGGAATTGCCGCAGTTCATCTCGCTGCTCGATCAGCACGGCTTCGCGGTGCAAAGGCAGGCGCGCTGGTCGCCCGGCCTCGACCGGTTCGTCTCCGAAGGCGCGTTCCCGGTCTATCCGGAAAAGGCACGCGCGGGGCTGACGATCTACGACCGCGGCGGTGAGCAGATTTACGATGCGCATGTGCCGGAGCGGGTCTATGGCAACTTCCAGCAAATCCCGCCGCTGATCGTCAACAGTCTCGTCTTCGTCGAGGACCGCTATCTGTTCGACCCGAAGACGCCGAACCGCAACGCCGCGATCGAGTGGAACCGGTTTGCGCTGGCGGTGGCTGGCAGGGTCGGCGGGCTGGTGGTGCCCCATCTCAAGGTTGGTGGCGCCAGCACACTCGCGACCCAGATCGAGAAGTTTCGTCATTCGCCGGAAGGACGCACCGAGCGGGTCGGCGAGAAGCTGCGGCAGATGGTGACCGCGTCGGCGCGCGTGTACAGTGGCGGGCGTAATACGCTGCAACGGCGGCGCGAGATCGTCACCGATTACCTGAACTCGACACCGCTGAGCTCACGCCCCGGCTACGGTGAAGTGATCGGGCTGCCGGACGCGCTGTGGGTTTGGTTCGGCACCGATTTTGCCGAGGCAAACCGGATCCTGAATTCGACGCCGCGCACCCAAGCCGAATGGGCGCGCAAAGGAGAGATCTACCGGCAGGTGCTGAGCCTGCTGCTCGCCGACCGCGGCCCCAGCTACTATTTGCTCAGCGATCACTATTCGCTGAACGCTCTGACCGACAAGCACCTGCGGCTGCTCAATGAGAACGGCGTCATCGACGAGCATTTGCGCGATGCAGCCCTGGCCGCTCCGCTCCGCTTCCGTCCCGCGCCGCCGCCGATGCAGACAGTCTCTTTCGTCGACCGCAAGTCGACGCAAGAGGCGCGCGCCAAGCTGATGACGTGGCTGCACCTGCCCAGTCTATACCCGCTGGACCGGCTCGATTTGCGGATCGACACTTCGGTCGACACCGCGGCGCAGGAGCGGGTCGCCAATGTGCTGCAGCACCTCTCCGATCCCAAAGTGCTGCGCGAGCGCGGCATGATCGGCCACCAGCTGCTGGGCGACGCCGATCCCAGCAAGGTGACCTGGAGCTTCGTTCTGTACGAGCACACCAACGGCCGCAACCTGCTGCGCATCCACGCCGACAGCCTGAACCAGCCGTTCGACATCAATTCCGGCGCCAAGCTGCAACTCGGCTCGACCGCCAAGCTGCGCACGCTCGGTACCTACCTCGGTATCATGGAGGAGCTGCACGGAAAGCTGGCGAACCTGCCGCCCAAGGAATTGATGAAAACGGCTGCCGCGGCGCCGGACCCGCTGACCGCATGGGCAGCGTCCTATCTGGCAAAAGCGCGTGACCACAGCCTGCAGCCGATGCTCGACGCCGCGATGGAGCGGCATTATTCCGGATCGCCCGGCTCGTTCTTCACCGGCGGCGGCGTCCAGGGATTCGGCAATTTCGAGGACAGCGAAAACTTCGAAAGCCCGACCGTCACCCAGGCCTTTGCGCATTCGGTCAACCTCTCTTTTGTCCGCATTCTGCAGGACATCACGACCTACTACGGCAATGCGGGCGGCCGGCGTCTTCCGGCCGTACTGGCGAATCCGGATGCGCCGGAGCGTGACGAGTATCTGCACCGGTTCGCCGATACCGAGAGCCGGCGCTATCTCGGCCGCTTCTACAAGGACTTCCACGGCCTGCCGGCGAATGAGGCGCTGAACCAGCTGGTTCGCCGGATGCGGCCGATGCCGAAGCGGCTGGCCGCCGTCTACATGTCGCTGCATCCCGACGCGCGTGTTGCCGATCTGCGCGAGTTCCTCGAATCGCACCTGCCGCGCGGCGCGCTCGATGATGCCAAGGTCTGGGACCTGTACCTCAATGCACCGACCGAAAAGATGCCGCTCGTCGACCGCGCCTATGTTGCCGGTGTGCATCCGCTCGAATTATGGCTCCTCGGCTATCTGCAGCAGCATCCGGACGCGACGCGCGTCGAAGTGATGGCGGCGAGCGCGCAGGTTCGCACGGACGTGTACAACTGGCTCTTCAACGGCAGCGCACACGCACAGGATCTGCGCATCCGCATCCTGCTGGAGCAGGACGCTTTCGAGAAGATTTGGCAGAACTGGCGCCAGATGGGCTATCCGTTCCAGCGGCTCGTGCCGTCGCTCGGGACCGCAATCGGCGCTTCGGGCGACCGGCCGGACGCGCTCGCCGAATTGATGGGCGTCATCCTCAACGATGGCGTGCGCCAGCCGACCGTCGACATCTCGCGGCTGGAATTCGCCAAGGGAACGCCCTACGAGACCGAGATGGCGGTCGCGGCCAAGCCGGAGCGCGTGATGTCGGTCGATGTCGCCCGCACCTTGCGCCGGACTCTGACAAGCGTCGTCAATGAGGGCACCGCGGCTCGCCTGCGCGGCACCTACACCGACGCGCAGGCCACGCCGCTGGTGGTCGGCGGCAAGACCGGTACCGGCGACAACCGGTTCGATCATTTCGCCGCTGGCGGCGGCATCAGTTCGTCGCGGGTGGTCGACCGCACCGCGACCTTTGTGTTTTATCTCGGCGACCGCTTCTATGGCACTGTTACTGCCTATGTGCCGGGCGCCCAGGCGGCGCGCTACCACTTCACCAGCGGTCTGGCGGTGCAGCTCTTGAAATCGCTGCAGCCGGAGCTGAAGCCGCTGCTCGACTCGCCGCCCGGCGAGCAGCCGGCGCCGCCCGCCAACGAACCGGCACCGCTGGTTGCGGGGGCCGAAAACGCTGTGCAAAATACCGCCGGGACCGGCTCGTCTCAGCCATCCGGCCGCGAAGCGCTTGGATCACCTGAGGAGGGTGCCCATCTGTTGCCCGAAGCCGCAGGAGGCAACGATGGCCATGGTGCTCGATCACACTATCGTCCCCGCTCGCAATAAGGTCGTCTCGGCGCAGTTCTTCGCGAGGATTTTCGGCCTGTCTTATGAGGGACCGCACTCGCATTTCGCGCCGGTTAAGGTGAACGATAGCCTGGCGCTTGATTTTGACGACCGCGACAATTTCGAGAGCCACCATTACGCGTTCCGGATCGGCGAGGCCGAGTTCGACGCGATCTTCGATCGGGTCAAGGCCGAGGGCATCGCCTATGGCAGCGGTCCGCGCAGCCGCAGCGATATGCAAATCAATCACCGTCACGGCGGCCGCGGCTTCTATTTCGAGGACCCGAACGGGCACGTGCTCGAAGTGATGACCGCCTGATCTAACTAATCGGCGGCCATATCGAGGGATCGCCGCGCGGCTATTGTGGCGGCCAGGTTGCGCCGGAGCTCGTCATCGTGTTCGGGGTGCAGCGTACCCATGAACCGATCCCATAGAGTGAAGTGGGTGGCGTAGTTGCAGCGAAAATACCGGTGGTGCTGATCGTGATGGGTGACACCGACCAGCGGCGACGGCGATAAGCACCAGCGGCCGCCATGCTCGTAGCCGGAATGGCCGATGGCACCGGTTATTTGGTCGTAAAGCTTGTGCACAAGCAGCACCGCCGGAGCGATCGGAATAATCAGATGTGTGACCAGCCAATAGGATTGCAGAAACAGGTTATCGATCAGCCGATCGCTATTGTTCGACCAGGCCACCGGCGCCACGGTCAGATGGTGCCAGCGGTGTACCCGAGCATAGAGCGGGCGCGTGTGGATCAACCGGTGAAGCCAATAGAACCAGGCGTCGAACAGGAACAGCGATGCCAGGAGTGACAATACGGTTCCGGTGATGGTGGTCGGCGCGGCAAAGCCGATGCCGAGCGCCGCGTGCGCCCATTGGCCGGTGCCGAACATTGCCGAGATGCCGAGCAGCGACATGATGCTCTGCCGCCGGTCGCGGCGGATCTGCTCTGGCGGGGTCTGCCGGTTCTGGATCTTCGCGGCGGCGAGCGGCCGATTGAGTCTCTCGACGATAAGGCAGCTGCCGACATAGACGATCAGCAGCAGGGCATAGACGGCGGCAACGATCGCAACGAGCGAAATCAGCTTCCCGATCACGATCGACCTTTTGTGGCGTTGGCCTCTGCCACGGTGTGCTGCTAGCCTGCCATTTTACGCCGTCGTGAGGGAAGAGAGATGGACGAGCGCGCCTTTGCCTCCGCAAGCCAGCTGGCCCGCGAAATTCGTGACCGGCGCATCGGCTGCCTCGAATTGCTGGACCATTATCTGGCCCGCGTCGGTCGCCACAACCCGGCGATCAACGCCGTCGTCGTGTGGCAGCGCGAAGCGGCGCGCGAACGTGCCCGCGCCGCCGACGCGGCGCTGGCGCGCGGCGAAAACTGGGGGCCGCTGCACGGCATCCCGATGACGGTCAAGGAATCGTTCAACATGACCGGCCTGCCGACGACATTCGGCAACCCGGCCTGGAAGGACAATGTCGCGTCGAGCAACGCCGTCGTGATCGACAAGCTACTCGGCGCCGGCGCGGTAATCTACGGCAAGACCAACGTGCCGCTGATGCTGCAGGATTCGCAGAGCTACAATGACATCTACGGCACCACCAACAACCCATGGGATAAGGCGCGCGGCCCCGGCGGCTCCTCGGGCGGCGAGGCAGCGGCGCTTGCCGCCGGTCTGTCGGCGCTCGGCGCCGGCAGCGACATCGCGGGGTCGCTGCGCAATCCGGCGCATTATTGCGGGGTCTACGGCCACAAGCCGAGTTGGGGGCTGATCTCATCGCGCGGCCATACCGCCAGCGACGCGGTGACGCCGACCGACATCTCGGTGGTCGGCCCGATGGCGCGCCACGCCGAGGACATCGAGCTGGCGCTGCGGGTGCTTGCCGGCCCCGACCTGTTGCAGGCGGCCGCGTGGAACGTCGAGCTGCCGGCGCCGCGCGGCCGCAAGCTCGCTGATTATCGCGTCGCGGTCTGGGCCGACGAACCGATCGCCGAGATCGATGCCAGCGTGCGCCAGCGGTTCGACGCGGCGGTCGCCGCGGCGGCTAAGGCCGGCGCCAAAATCGATGAGACGGCGCGGCCGCCGATCGGCGCCGCTGAGCATCACCGCCTCTTCATGACGTTGTTGCGGGCCGCCACCGCGTCGCGGCTGACCGATGACGCCTTCGTCGAGCAGCAAAAGGTCGCCGCGACGATAGCGCCCGACGACATGAGCTTCCGTGCGACGATGGCGCGCGGCGCGACCCTCGACCACCGTGCCTGGGGCGTCTTCAACGAGGCGCGCAACAAGCTGCGCTACGCCTGGCGCGAGTTCTTCGAGCACTTCGACGTGCTGCTGGCGCCAGTCGCCGCGACCGCGGCGTTCCCGCACGACCATAATCCGGACCGGGACGCCCGGCTGATCTCGGTCAACGGCCGCATGATCCCCTATGGCGACCAGCGCTTCTGGGCCGGGTTGCCGAGCCTCTCCTACCTGCCGGCGACGGCCGCGCCGATCGGCTTGACGAGCGACGGCCTACCGGTCGGCTTGCAAATCATCGGGGGGGAGGGCGAGGACCCGACGACGATCGAGTTCGCCCGGCTGCTCGCGGCCGAAATCGGCGGCTTCACCCCGCCGCCGGGTTACCGCGACTGAAATCGGCTGGGCGCCAGCCCTCCAACACGCGCAGCGGCGGGCGGAAGGGCTAGCACAGTTTGCTGGATTAGCGATAAGGCGGCGGCGGTGGTGCGGGCGGAGGCGGGGTTGTCGCGGCGCCGGCGATTGCGCCAAGGGCGGCGCCTGCCGCCGCACCGATCGCCGCGCCGGTGCCACCCCCGGCGGCGGCACCGATCGCCGCGCCGGTGCCGGCGCCGACCGCCCCGCCGGCAACGGCACGCTGCGCCGGGTCATAAGGGTTGCAGGCCGCCAGACCGAGCAGCAGCGCCACTGCTGCCGGCGCAACCAAGACTCGCTTCATTCGGGGTCCCTCCCACCCTGCGGACGAATGCGTATTATAACGCACTCGCCGCGGGCAGTGTTTTCCGCGGTACGCGAGACGTCGCGGCGGCCGAATCGCCCGCCAGTTATCCGGCGGGCGCCGCCGCGGCCGCGACTGGCGCAATCACGCAGACCGCCTGGGGCTCGTCGATCCGTAGGACAATGCTTTCGCTGACATAAAGGTGGTAATGCACACCGTCCTGGCTGCTGTAGCCGGCCTGCAGGTCCTGGCCCAGGATCAGGACGCCGGCCCGCGTGTCGACCAGCACGCCGCCGTCGATTGACGCCTTGTAGATACCGGCGGTGCACAGCCGGCGCAGATGCTCCAGTCCGAGCACGTCGGTCCCCGGGTAGAGCCGGAACAGATTGTTATAAAGCACCGGCGCCAGCGCCAGCGCATAGGGGCCGCGATAGCCCGACTGGTCGAGCTTGGTCGCCGCCGCGAGCACATCCTGCAATGCGTGGTCGGGCGCCGACCAGTCGCTGCCGGGCACCTCCTGGCGTCCCTCGATCGACAGCAATCCGGCCAGCCCGAGCGCAGGCTGGCCGCTGTAGATCATCTCCTCCTCGCGGTCGGCGACCGCCTCGGCGGCGTCCTGCGCCGGGCTTAGGTCGAGCGGCTGGCCGTTTTCGACATGCGCGGCGACGCGGCGGATGCTGAGCCGGAAGCTCTTGCGGATCATCGGCAGCGGGATCGCCCGGCCCATGATCGCACCGGCCTCGTCGGGTCCCGGCTGGCGGCAGTAATCGTCGTTGCCGACCTCGATTGTCGTCAGCCCGACGCCAAACGGTCCTTCGAGCTCGAGAAAGCGGCGGCCGGTCAGCTGGTCACGGGCGGCTTCGACCGCGGCCGCCTCGATGTCCTTCCACAAGGACGCAGGGAAGGGCGCATTTGCCCGGTTCAAGGTGTCCATCATCGCCGCACCTTTAAGGAGCCGATCGTCACCGGGCTGCCGCCGGCCGTTACCTGCGGTGCCGCCGGAGCGCCGCCCCCGTGTTCGACCACCTTCTCGACCGCCAGGATCGAGCCTTCGCTGAACAGATAGGTCCGGAGGTGGCCGGCGAAGTCCCCGTTGTGGCGGCGGATCCATTCCAGAACCATCGAAGCGTGCTCCATCTCCTCGCGCATGTTGTGGAGCAGGATCTCGCGCAACGCCTCATCCTCGGTGTCGTCGGCGCGCTGGCGGTACCAATCGACGGCCTCGAGCTCTTCCACCAGCGAGGTGATCGCGTTGTGCAGCATCCGTCCTTCCTGGGACAACACCTCGCGCGGTACGTGAAGGCTCTCGCTCGACATCGCATTCCCCTCGGATTTGTCACTCGCGGGAATAACACAAAAACCGCGAAAGCGTGCCCGGGCGATTTGACTATCGGGCGAGCAAGACTTGCGCGACGAGATCGGCCGGCCAGAACAGCCCTGCGGCGAACACGACGGGGATATTGGCGGCGACAGGCTCGCCGGCCCGCCTGACGTTGTTCAGATGCACCGCCATGTCGGCGAGCCCAGCCGCGGCGTAGAGGCACAGCGCTGCCAGCAATAATCGGCGGTGCAGCGGGCTCACAGCACGCGGATGTTCTTGAACTGCCATGGGTCGTCGCGGTCTAGGTCTTCCGCGAACAGGCGGCCGCGGTCGTCGAGCGGGGTCCAGTCGCCCCAGACCCCAACCACATCGCCGAGATAGGGTCCGGCGATTTCGAGGACACGCCGGTAATCCAATTCCTCCGGTTCGACGACGCCCTGACGCGGATGCTCGATCGCCCAGATCACCCCGGCGAGCACGGCGGCTGTGACCTGCAGCGAGGTCGCGTTGTTGTGCGGCGCGACCCGACGCGATTCATCGATCGACAGGCGCGAGCCGTACCAGTAAACGCCGCGCTCGGGCCCCAGCAGCAGCACGCCTAATTCGTCGATGCCGGTCGTGATCTCCTCGACCATCAGCCGCTTGCGGCTTTGCAGGTGGAAGTTCTTGCCGGCGAATTCATGCAGGCTCAGCACCGCGTCGTCGCAAGGGTGGTAGGCATAGTGGCAGGTCGGCCGGTAACGCACGGTGTCACTGTCGCGCAGCGTCAGGTAGTCGGCGATCGAAATCGACTCGCCATGCGTGATCAGGAAGCCGTGATAGGGGCCTTCGAGCGGCGTCCAGCTGCGCACCCGCGTCGCCGCGCCGGGGCGTAAGAGATAGATCGCGGCACGGCCGCCGAAATCGTGCTCCCGGCCATCGGCCGGGAAATGCCGCTCATGGGTGCCCCAGCCGAGTTCGGCCGGTTGCGAGCCCTCGCTGACGAAGCCGTCGATCGACCAGGTGTTGACGAACTCGCCCGGCTCCTTCGAGTCGCGCGAGACCTGGGTATCGCGCTCGGCGATGTGGATCGCGCGGACCCCGAGCCGTTCGGCGAGCCGGCCCCAGCCGGCACGGTCGGAGGGGGGCTCTGCCGGGATACCGCTGCCGGCGCCGGCCTCGACCAGCGCCTGTTTGACGAAATGCGAGACCAGGCCCGGATTGGCGCCGTGCGTCAGCACGGCGGTCGGGCCATGCGGGTAGTGCGCCCGCAACGCCAGGGCGCTCTCGCGCAGCGCGTAGTTCGAGCGTGCCGCCGGTGGCAGGTTCGGGTCGGTGTAACCACCCGGCCACGGCTCGGTACAGGTGTCGAGGTAGAGGGCGCCGACCTCCTGGCACAACTCGATCAGCGCGACGCTCGACACGTCAACCGACACGTTGAGCAGGAAGTCGCCGGCCCCGAGCAGCGGCGCCAGCACGGTTCGGTAATTTTGCCGGGTCAGCGCTTCCTGGATGAAGCGGATACCGTATTCGGCGGCGACGCCGTGGCCCCGTTCTTCGGCGGTGACGATGCTGACGCGCTCCGCCGGCATCTCAATATGGCGCAGCAGCAGCGGCAGCACGCCTTGGCCGATGCTGCCGAAACCGACGATGACGAGACGGCCGGAAAAGGCCGTGTGTTTGGTGTCCGACATCGCTCTGTGCAGCGGAAAGTGGAACCGAACCGGTAAAGTCGCCTGCCGGCGATGTCAAGGCGAGGTAACCCGCCTCGGAGACCCGCGGGCTGCGCCATCTTTTCGCCATGGGGAAGGATTGCAATAAGCCGCCACTCGGATAGTGTGCCGGCCGCGCCCCCGGGAGTTCGGTTGGCGCGCCCCCTCGGGAGTCGTATCGGAATGCGTAATTGGATTGCGGCGGTCGCGGCGATCGCCTTTGTCGTGCCGTCTCTCGCCCCGTCCGGGGCATTTTCGCAGGCCGCCCATCCGCAGGCATCAGCGCCAAAGCCGAAAGGCGACGATGCCGGCCTCTATGAGCAACTGAATCTGTTCAGCGAGGCTTTTGAGCGAATCCGGCAGGACGCCGTCGAGCCGGTCGGCGACGCCAAGCTGCTGCAGACCGCGATTACCGGCATGCTGGCCGGGCTCGACCCCCATTCCTCGTATCTGACCGAGCCCGAATACCAGGCGCTCCAAAAGGCCGGCAGCGCGGAAGGCGCCTCGATCGGCGTCGTACTGACGATCGAGAACAGCCAGCTCAAGGTCGTCTCGCCGCGCGACGGTTCGCCCGCGGCCGAGGCCGGGCTCAAACCGGGCGATCTGATCTACACGATCGACAAGGAGCCGACCTACGATCTGACACTGAGCGAAGCCGAACAGAAAATGCGCGGCGAGGCCGGCAGCGAGATCGCATTGACGCTGCGTCGTACCGGGGTCGATACGCCGGTGAAGGTTACAGTGAAGCGCAGCACAGAGCGGGCGCCGACCGTCACCTCGCGGATGGAGGGCAGCAATATCGGATATGTGCGCGTCGCCGGTTTCGATGCGGCGACGCAGCCAGCCCTGATGAAGGCGGTGCAGGGGTTGCGGCAGCAGACCGGCAACAAGCTGATCGGCTTCATCCTCGATTTGCGCAACAACGCCGGCGGCAATTTCGACGCGGCGGTGGCAACGGCCGACGCGCTGATCGACAAGGGCGACATCGCGGTCGTCAAAGGACACAAGGCCGACGACATAAAAAAGATCAGCGCCACGCCGGGCGACATCGCCGACGGGCTGCCGATCGTCGCGATCGTCAATGGCGGCACGGCGCGCGAAGCCGAATTGCTGGCCGGCTCCTTGCAGGACAACCACCGTGCCGTGCTGCTCGGCAGCAAGACGTTTGGCGAAAGCTCGGTGCAGAGCATCATCCCGCTCAACGGCAACGGCGCGATCCGGCTGACGACGGCGCGGTTCGAGACGCCGAGCGGCCGGCCGATCCAGGGCAAGGGGCTCGAACCCGACCTGACCGTGCAGCCGCTGAAAATCGAGAAGCTGGCGCAAGGCGATCGGCAGCGCGAAGCCGATCTTCGCGGCGCGCTGAAGAACCCCGACGCGGCGCCGCCCGACGCGAAGCCCGCGCCCGGCACGGCGGTGCCAGCCGGCAAGACACCGAGCGCGACGACCGCGCCGACCGAGACCCCATCGGTGGCGACCGGCGATATCGGCGGCGTCGATGACGAGCAGCTGAGCGAGGCGGTCGATGTCCTGCGCGGTCTCGCCGTCGTCAGCGGCAAGACCGCAGCGCGCTAGGCCCGCTACACCGGGAGCGGAGACATGCGGGTTCTCGTGCTCGGCGCCGGCGCAGTCGGCGGCTATTTCGGTGGCCGTCTCGCCGAGGCCGGCCGCGACGTCACTTTTCTCGTGCGTGGCGCGCGCGCCAACGCGCTCGCCGAAAAGGGTCTTTCAGTCGAGAGCCCGCTTGGCGATTTCACGGTGCCGGTCAAGGTCACGACGGCCGATGCGATCACCGGTCCCTACGACCTCGTGCTGCTGACCGCGAAGCATTACGACCTCGATGCGGCGATCGGTGCGATCCGGCCGGCGGTCGGTCCCGGCACGGCGGTGCTGCCGCTCCTCAACGGGCTGGTGCATCTCGATACGCTCGACCGTGCCTTCGGAAATGAGCGCGTGCTCGGCGGCGTCGCCTATGTCGGCGCCGTGCTGCAACCGGACGGGCGCATCCGGCACATCAACCGCCTCTCCGGCATCGCCTTCGGCGAGCGGGCAGGCGGTGTCAACGAGCGCGCCCGCGCGATCGAGCAGCTGTTTGCCGGCACTCCGGTCAGTGCCCCGGCGAACGAGAACATCCTGCAGGAAATGTGGGAGAAGTTCGTGATGATGGGCGCGATGGCCGGGATGAACTGTCTGATGCGCGGCACCATCGGCGAGATCATGGCGACCGACGATGGCGAGACGCTGATGCGCGCCGCGTTACGCGAGTGTCAGGCCGTCGCCGAGGCGGCCGGCTTCTCGCTACGGCCGCAGGCCCGCGACCGAGTGACGGCGATGCTGACCGAGCGCAGCAGCGTCAACAGCGCCTCGATGCGCCAAGACCTCGAAGCCGGACGCCGCACCGAGGCCGACGCGATCCTTGGCGACATGAGACGCCGCGCCGAGGCGCTTGGCGTCGACACGCCGCTATTGCGCGCCGCCTACTGTCACCTGCAGGTGCACGAAAACCGGCTCAAGGCGGCGCGCTAGCCGCTAGTTCGGATAGACGATTGTCCGCAGCATCACGCGGCGCTCGTCGGGACGGTAGTCGCCGGCGCCGCGGTGCATCGTCGCCCGCTCGTCCCACATCAACACGTCGCCGACCCGCCACGAGTGATAGTAGGTGAAGCGTTCCTGCGTCGCATGCGCGGCCAATTCCTCGATCAGCGGCCAAGCTTCCTCGCGACGCATCCCGATAAAGCCGTGCGTGTGCATCGGGTTGACGAAGAGGATCGGCCGGCCGGTGACCGGGTGATGTGTCACCGCCGGCCATGGCAGCTCGTTGTACACCTTCTCGGTGGCACCCTTGTCGTCGCCGTAGAGGCGTTCGCCGGCCGGACCGCTGCTTCGGCCGTGCAGCCCGGTGAGTTTGGCGAGGCGCGCCTTGGTTGCGTCCGGCAGCGTGTCGTAGGCGGCACGCATGTCGGCGAACATCGTGCCGCCCTTCGCCGACGGCACTTCTTTGGCATGCAGGATCGCCAACAGCGGCAGCTCGTCCTCATAGGTCGAGTCGGTGTGCCACTCGGTGGCGCGCTTGACGCCGTACCAGTCGATCTTGCCGTCCTCTTCCATATTGGTCAGCCACGACACCTCCTCGTGGTCGGCGTGGCGGTATTTCATCAGCGCGTGCTTGCGCGGCACGCCGAAGCGGCGGCCGAAGGCGGCTAGCTCGGTGGCGCCAAGGTTCTGCTCGCGGAAGACGAGGACCGGGTTCTCGGCAAAGGCCTGCGCGACCCAGGCAAAGGTCGCGTTGTCGAGCGGCTGCGACAGGTCGACACCGATCGCCTCCATGCCGAGTTGCTCGCCGAGCGGGCGAAGCTGCGGGGAAGCTGCCATCCTCATTCCTCCGGATCATCCGGGCGCCGTATGCTGCCCGCGGGTCCGGGCCGATTATGATCCCGGTCGCGGGGAGGGAGCAATCCGATGCTCGAGACGGCATGAGGCTCAAGAACCTGGCGCCGGGCGCGATCGACTGGCCGCGCGAGCCGGTATCGGTTCAGCGAGGTGACACCGGTGCCGCCACGTCGCGCGCCCGCATGCTCGGCGACACGCAGCTGCGGATCGTCGATTACGGCGCCGGTTATCTCGCCGACCACTGGTGCGACAAGGGCCACATCCTGTTCGTTGTTTCAGGTGCGCTGGTCATCGAGCACCAGGACGGAAATCGTTACGAACTTGGCCCGGGGATGAGCTGGCACGCCGCCGATGGCGAAGGCCCGCCGCATCGCGTCGTCTCGAAAGACGGCGCGCGGGTTTTCATTGTCGATTGATTTCCGCGCGTTTCGCCTGTGCTCTCGATGCGAAAGCGCTGAGAGCCTACCCCGCGTTTTTCTTTTACCCACATCCCGGCTAGATTGACGAGGGATTATAGCGCGAGTTGGAGGGGAGTTGTGCCGCTTCGCGAAATGCTGATGCAGCGGGGGCTGGTCACCGAAGCCGACATCTATGCCGCGCAGGACCGACAGCGCACCGAGGGTGGCGAGCTCGGCGACAATCTGGTGGCGCTCGGCCGCTTGAGCAAATCCCAGCTCACCGAGATCACGAGCATGCCGCCCGTCCCGGTCGATCTGGCCGAGACCGGCATCGCGCACCGGAACCTGCTCGGCCTGGTGCTGAAGTTCATGCTGGTCGAGGGCTGCGAAACGATGATCGACCTGGCCGACCGGGTGAAGCTGCCGCGCCGCCTCGCGCAAGAGCTGCTGCAGGAGGCGGTGCAGCTGCGGCTGATCGAAGCTCTCGGCGCCACCGATAGTCTTGCCCTCAATTTGCGATATTCGCTCAGCGAGGCCGGCAAGGCCGTCGCGCACGAGGCCCTGGCTCAGAGCCAGTATCTCGGCCCCGCGCCGGTGCCGCTGGAGGCCTATCAGGAACAGCTGAAAAAGCAGCGGATAACCAATGAGGCGCTCGACATCGAGGCGTTGCGCAAGGGCTTCGAGGGCCTGGTCGTGCCGGACCAGTACCTGCGCAAGATGCTGCCGGCGATCAACGCCGGGCGTAGCGTCCTGATCTATGGACCGCCCGGCAATGGGAAGACAACGCTGTCGACCCGTATCGCCAAGCTGTTCCAGGAACACGTCTACATTCCCCACGCGGTCGAGGCGGGTGGACAGATTATCAAGGTGTTCGACCGCTCTTTGCACAATCCAATCCACGAAGAGGAAGGCCACGCCGCTTCGGCGATCGGGCTGCGGCGCGAGGAGTACGATCACCGTTGGGTCGCCTGCACCCGGCCGGTCGCAATGGCCGGCGGCGAGCTGACCTTGCAGATGCTCGATCTGCAGTACAGCGAGACTGCCGGGTTCTATGACGCACCGCTGCACATGAAAGCCTTCAACGGCATGTTCCTGATCGACGATTTCGGGCGGCAGAGCTTCAAGCCCGACGAGCTGTTGAACCGTTGGATCGTGCCGATGGAGAGTCAGATCGACTTTCTGAAGCTGCACACCGGCGCCAGCTTCCACCTGCCCTTCGACCTGCTGCTGATCTTCTCGACCAACCTGTCGCCAACCGATTTGATGGACGGCGCGTTCCTGCGGCGCATCCAATACAAGATCAAGCTGCACTCGCCGAGCCGCGACGAGTACCGGCGGATTTTCGACGGCGTCGCGAAGTCGCGCGGCCTCGAAGTCACCGACGAGGTGTTCGCTTTCGTGGTCGATACACTGGCGCGCGGGAAGTTCGATCTGGCCTATTACCAGCCGCGCTTCATCTGCGACCAAGTGATCGAGGCCTGCAAATCGTTCCGCGAAGAGCCGCGCCTGACCAAGGAACTCGCCGCCGAAGCGTTGGGCAACCTCTATGTCGATATTGATGTGCCACTCGACCCCGCGGCACCGGTTGGCATCGCCGCTTGAACCGCGGCCGCGCCGGGCTACTGAGCGACCCAGCCGCCGTCGATCGACAACGTCGCGCCGGTGATCGTCGAGGCCGCCTCGCCGCACAGGAAGACGGCGAGCGCGCCGATCTTCTCAGGCGTCGTGTAAGCGAGCATCGGCTGCTTTTCGCGGACCAGGTCCTCGCGCGACTGTTCGACCGGGATGCCCTGTGCCTTGGCGCGCGCCTCGATCTGCTGCTCCACCAGCGGCGTCAGCACCCAGCCCGGACAGATTGCATTGCAGGTGATCCCGAGATTGGCGCTCTCGATCGCGATGACCTTGGTCAGCCCAACGAGGCCATGCTTGGCGGCGACATAGGCCGCCTTCTCCCCGCTGGCAACGAGCCCATGCGCCGAGGCGACATTGATGATGCGGCCCCAGCGCTTTTCGATCATGTGCGGCAGCGCTGCCTTGGCCGTGTGAAACGATGCCGAGAGGTTGATCGCGATGACCGCGTCCCAGCGCTCGGCCGGAAAATCGACGATTTTGGCGACGTGCTGGATGCCGGCATTGTTGACGAGGATGTCGACCGATCCGAGCTGCCGCACCGTGGCGGCGATCAGCTCCGGAATTTCCGCCGGCTTCGACATGTCGGCCGGCGAATAGGCGGTGCGGATGCCGTGCTGTCCGGAGAGCTCGCTCCGGATGCGCTCGATCGCGGCCGGCTCGCCGAAACCGTTCAGCATCAGGTTGCAGTCCTCGGCGGCGAGTGCCGTGGCGATGCCGAGCCCGATCCCGCCGGTCGAGCCGGTGACGATCGCGACCTTACCTTTCAACACCTTCCAAGCTCCGCGCGCGGACGCTACCGCCAACAAAGCCCCGGGATCAGACCTGCTGGATCGCGGAGAGCAGCCACTCCCCGCCGCGGCGACGCACGAAGGTCCAGACCTCCTCGCTCTCGGTCCCCTGCCGGTTGCCGGCGACGATCTGATTGGGGTCGCTCAATCGCGTGGTGTAATCGAGAGCCCGCCAGCGCAGGTAGGCGGTGGCATATTGCAGGTCGCCTTCTTCCCACGATTCGGTGACATCGCCCTTCAGCAGGTTGACGTCGGAGACAATGTTCTGCACGCCCTGGCTCGCATTCTTGGTCAGCTCTTCGGAAAAATAGCCGAGCATCTCGGGCGTCATCAGCCGGCGCATCTGACCCAGGTCGCCGCGGCTCCACGCGTCCTGGACCGCGGCATGGATGCGCTGAAATTCGGTCAAATCGGCATCTCCGACGCCGATGTCGCGGCCGCGGAACCGCGCCTCCGGCGCGGCCGCCGCCCCAACCGAACGTGGCATGCCGGCGCCCACCCCGGCATAGGAGAGGCCTCGGCCGCCGCTGAACATCCGGATCAGGAACGCGATCACGACGCCGATCAGGATGAAGGTTACGAGACCGCCCAGCACGGAGCCGAAGCCGCCGAGGCCATGGAACAGCCATGACCCGATAAACCCGCCGGCCAGCCCGGTCAGGAACGGGTGGCGCTGGAAGAAGCTGCCGCCGCCCATGCCATAGGCGGGCGCACCGCCGCCGAGCGGGCTGGTCGCCTGCGGGGCCGGGTTGACACTGCGGGTCAGCGGCGCGGCGCCGTTGTTTTCGAAGCTGCGCATGCCGCGGCTGCCCATGCTGGAGCCGCCGCCGCCATAGGAGCTGCCGGCGCGGGCCTCCGCGAGGCTCGGCGCCAAGACGATTGCGGCGCAGAAGAAGAGCGCCAGGAAGAGGCGCCAACGGCGAAATTCAGTCGACATCGGGGTTATCCAGCCGTGAAAGTCTCCCGTATCTGCATATAGTGCGCTTCCGGGGCTATAAAAGCATCTCCAAGGTGCTACCCGCCCGGGCCGGCAATCAGCCGCCCCGAGAGCCGGCTTGATGGGCGAGCGCTGCGATATTAAATGCAACGAGCCGAACGTTTCGCCGCGGATGCCGATTGCGGGTCCGCAGGCGAAGGTCTCGCTCGCCAGAGGAGAAGCCGATGTCACGCCTGTCTCTGTTCAATTCCCCGCTGCTGCTTGGGTTCGAGCCGTTTGAGCGTGCGCTCGACCGCGTCAGCAAGGTTTCAAGCGATGGCTACCCGCCCTACAACATCGAACAACTCGGAGAAAACGAGCTGCGAATTACGCTCGCTGTCGCCGGTTTCACGATGGTCGATCTCAAAATCACGATCGAGGACAACCAGCTCGTCGTCCGCGGCAAACAGGCCGACGAGGCCAACCGCGTATACCTGCATCGCGGCATTGCCGCGCGCCAGTTTCAGCGCTCCTTCGTATTGGCCGAGGGAATCGAGGTCCGCGGCGCGTGGCTCGATAACGGGCTGTTGCACGTGGATCTGGTGCGGCCGACGGTTGAAACTCGGGTTCGGACGATCGAGATCCGGGGCACCGGAGATGGTGCGACGGTGGAGGGCAACCCCGAGTCGGAGCCGGTTCCGTCCCGGCTGCGGCCGGTGATGCGCGAGAAATCCGCCGGCTGACCAAGCCCGCCAACACAAATCTTGCGAATAGTAATGCCCGGCGCTCGGCGCGGGCAGGAGGACTGAATTGAGATCGTTCGAACGCGAAGAAATCACGGCACAGGAACTGGCCGTCTTGGGCGTGCAGGACGTGGCTTACGTCAAGCCGGTCGAAGCCGAGGGCAAGCCGGCCTTCGCCATCTGCGCGGCCGATGGCACACAGATGGCCGTTGTCCCGAGCCGGGATCTGGCCTTTGCCGTAATCCGACAGAATGACATGGAGGGGGTCAGCGTCCACTGACGCTCGGGCGGGCGGCAGCCCGATGCCGCATCAGGCGGCGCTGGTGGTCTCGGCCTGGTCGGTCAGCAGCGCATAGAGCGCGTCGGGATTGTCGGTGCCGCGCAGTTTTTGACAGGTCGGACGATCGCGCAGGAGCCGCGATACCCGCGCCAGCGCCTTCAGATGGTCGGCGCCGGCATTGGCCGGCGCCAGCAGCAGGAAGACAAGATCGACCGGTTGGTCGTCGATCGCTTCGAACGGGATCGGCCGTTCGAGCCGGGCGAACAGCCCGAAAAGGTGGTTGATCTCGGCCATTTTACCGTGCGGGATCGCGATCCCCATGCCGATCCCGGTGGTGCCGAGCCGCTCGCGCTCGCTCAGCACCTCGAAGATGCGGCGCTCGGCAATCCCGGTGGCGGTCGCCGCCCGTTTTGCCAGCTCCTGCAGCGCCTGCTTCTTGCTGCTGACCCTGAAATTCGCGATCACGCCGCGTGGGGTCAGCAGGTCGGCGATTTCCATGTCCGTATGCTGCCTAATGCTGCCTAGCGGCTCGCCTTATCGAGAGCGGGGTCGATCCAGCCGATATTGCCGTCGCCACGGCGGTAGACGAGGTTGAGGGCGCCATGCGACCGGTTGCGGAACAGCAGCACCGGCGCGTCTGCCAGATCCATCCGCATAACCGCTTCGCCGACGGTCAGGCTAGGCAGCTCGGTGCTCATCTCGGCGATGACGACCGGTGCGGTCGCCTCCGGGCCGGCCGGGGCCTGGTCATCGTAGTCTTCCTCCTCCGGCGGCGCCAGCACATAGGACCGGGCCATTTCGGCATCGGCGCCGGCCGCCCGCGGTGCCTTGGCATGGTAATCGCGCAAACGCCGTTTGTAGCGGCGCAGTTGCTTTGCCAGACGCTCGGCGGCGTTGTCGAAAGCGGGGTAGAATTCGTTCGCTGACGCGGCGCTGTTGACGACGATGCCGCGGCCGATATGGATCGCCAGGTCGCTCCGGATCAAGTGGCGCTCGCGGGTAAAGACGGCGTGCGCCTCTATTGCGCTACCAAAATACTTGCCCAGGATCGAACCAAGGCTGCCTTCGACATGCTGGCGCAGGGCGCCGCCGACCTCGATGCCCTTGCCGGTGACCGTCAGCTGCATCGCGCGACCACTTTGTTATCGGCACCCGGACGGGCGCCAATGCGAAGTTGGGAATGCTCGCGGCTGGGTCAAGCGGCACGGCATCCAATCGGACACGATTACAGGACCAGGAGCTTTTCGCGTCGGCGCTGAACCGAAGACGGGATGCGCATCGCCTCGCGGTATTTCGCGACGGTGCGGCGGGCAATATCGACCCCGTCCTGCTGCAGCAATTCCACGATCTGCTCATCGGACAGCGTCGTTTTGGCCGCCTCGGCTTCGATTAGGTTCTTGATGCGGAACCGCACGGCTTCGGCGGAATGTGCCTCGCCGCCGCGCGAGGCGGATATCGCCGAGCTGAAGAAGAATTTCAGTTCGAACAACCCACGCGGGGTCGCGATGTACTTGTTGGTGGTGACGCGGCTGACCGTGCTCTCGTGCATCCCGATCGCATCGGCGATATCGCGCAGGATCAGCGGCTTCAAGGCACGCACACCGTGCCGGAAAAAACCGCTCTGCTGCTCGACGATTTCGGCCGCGACCTTGAGGATCGTGGCGGCGCGCTGGTGCAAGGATTTGACCAGCCAGTTCGCCGCCTGGAGCCGGTCGATCAGATACTCGCGGTCGCTCTTGCTCAGCGTTACCCGGCTGATCCGCGCGAAGTATCGGTTGTTGACGAGGACCCGGGGCAGCGTCTCGGTGTTCAGCTCGACGATCCAGCTGCCGTCGGCATGCGCCCGCATCAGGATGTCGGGCACGATCGTCTGCGCCAGTGGCGGATCGAAGGCGTGACCCGGGCGCGGGTCGAGCGCCTTTATCTCGACCGCCATCTGGGCCAGATCCTCGGCATCGACACCGCAAATCCGGGTCAGCGCCGGCACATTTCGCGCCGCCAGCAAGGGCAGGTTGTCGAGCAGCCGCTGCATCGCCGGATCGAGCCGGTCGCGGTCGCGCAGTTGCAGGGCGAGGCATTCGGGCAGGGAGCGGGCGAACACGCCCGGTGGGTCGAGCTCCTGTAGTCGCGATAGCACTTTTTCGGCCTGGGCGACGCGACATCCGAGCCGGTGGGCCGCCTCGGCGAGATCGGTTTGCAGATAGCCGGCCTCGTCGAGTTGATCGAGCAGGTAGTTGGCGATTACCCGGTCGGCAGGGCTCGGGATATCGGCGCCGATCTGCTCGCTCAAATGCTCGCGCAGAGTGCGGGCTTTGGCCGGCGCGTGCTCGATTGCCGAGTAGTCGGGATCGGCGCTGCCGTTGTGGCTTCGCCAAGAATATGCCTCGCCGCCGCGGTCGAACGAGCCATCGCCTTCGGCGCCGGATGCGGCGTGCCAATGCTCGGCCGCTTCGGCCGCGACCTCACCGACCAGGATTTCGGGCCCAGCCGGTTCGGGGCCCGACCTCTCGGGAGCCGTCGCCTCGCTGTCCTCGCGAGGCGGTGCGTCGGCCTCGCGCTCGCCCTGTTCGAGCAATGGGTTCTGCTCGATCTCGGCATCGACGAATTCGGCGAGTTCGACGTTCGACAGCTGCAGCATCTTGATCGCTTGCTGCAACTGCGGCGTCATCACCAGCGCTTGGCTCTGGCGCAGTTCGAGCCGCTGGGAGAATCCGATTCTACTCAACTCGTGCTCCGCGGGGAGCGCTTTATAGGCTGAACCTCTCGCCGAGGTAGACGCGGCGGACATCTGCGTCATTGACGATGTCCCCGGGCGCGCCTTCCATCAGGACCTGGCCTTCATGCAATATGTATGCCCGGTCGACGATCTCGAACGCCTCGCGCACGTTATGGTCGGTCAAAAGGACGCCGATCCCTCGGTTTTTCAGATGTGTCACGAGGTCGCGGATGTCGTTGACCGCGATCGGGTCGATGCCGGCGAGCGGTTCGTCCAGCAACAAAAAATGCGGCTGCATCGCCAGCGCGCGGGCGATCTCGCAACGCCGCCGCTCCCCGCCGGAGAGCGCCATCGCCGGTGCCCGCCGCAGATGGCTGATCGAGAATTCGGCGAGCAGCGAGTCGAGCAAGGCTTCGCGGGTTTCCTGTTCGGGCTCGGCGATCTCGATGATCGCACGCAAATTCTGCTCCACCGTCATGCCGCGGAAGATCGAGGCCTCCTGCGGCAGGTATCCGATGCCGCGCCGTGCCCGCCGATACATCGGCAATTCGGTTATGTCGTCGCCGTCGAGCGTGACGGTCCCGGTATCGGCGGCGATCAGCCCGGTGATGATGTAGAAGCAGGTCGTCTTGCCGGCGCCGTTCGGGCCGAGCAGCCCGACGACCTCGCCGCGCTGCACCGCGACGCTGACGTCGCGGAGCACCGGCCGGCGCTTGAAGCTCTTGCCGAGTCCGTGGCCGACCAGGCCGCGATTGTCGGCAACCAGGCGCGGCCCCTGCCCGAGCCAAGCTGGGCCCGCATAGTAGCTTTCCGGCTGTTCGACGCGGCGCATTATTGCGGCTTTGCGGCAGCGCCGGGCGCGGCTTTCGCCGTATCGGCCTTTGCAGGGTCCGGCTTGGCGGCGTCCGGCTTCGCGTCGCTCTTGGATTTGTTGCCGGTCGCCTCTTCTTTCAAGAAAAGACCCTGCACGCGCTGCGGCTGCGATGGCTTCACTTCCGCGCCGGCGATATCGGCCGCGGGCAGGATGCGGCTTACGTTCTTGTTCATGTCCATCACCGCCGCTTGGCCGCGCATGACGTCCTTGCCACGGGTGATCACGACGTTGCCGATCAGGGTCGAGACACCTTTGACGGCATTGTAGACCGCATAGTCGCCGCGGCCGGTTTCGATGGCATTGGTCACCACGACATGGCCCTGTCCGTCGATCCGAGTGATCTTCGAGTCTTGGGTCGGCGGTGTCGCGCCGCCGGCGGCGGCCGGCTTGACTGGTGCCTTTGCCGCGGGTGGCGGTGCCGTCTTGTCCATATAGGCGGTCAGGACGTCCGCCCTGATCTTCCTGCCGTTGTTGCGGATCGCGACGGCATCGCCTCGTCCCACCGCGATCTGCTTCTGGTCATACCATTCGAGACTGTCGCGGGCCGTCACCGTATCGGTCGCTGTGGTCAGTTTCAGGGCCTTGCCGGTGATGACGGCGAGCGCCTGATCGACATCGTAAACGGCCTGATCGCCGACAACGGTCTGGTTGTCACGATTGATGGTTACGTTGCCTTCGGCATCGACCCGGTAGATTTCGGTGTTGCCGCCGATCGCATTGGCCGAGCCATTGCTCGGCGCGCTGCCCGGCTTGATCGGCCGATAATGGGCGATCAGCGTATCGGCGTGCACCTCCGAGGGGCCGCGCTTCGCGACCGCATTGCCGCGGGCGATATAAAGCTGTTCGTCCTGGCGCCACTCGATGCCGGAATCGGCTTGAATCTCGATCGGCTGGCCGGGGTCGCCGTTCAGCAACTGAGCCTGCGCATACCTCCCCGGCAGCGCCGCAAGCAGCAGCGCCAGCGCGACCGGACCATGCCGCAAGACCGGCACCATCAATTCGGCTTCCGGGCGGTTGGCTTCCCGCCGGCCGCTTTGACGGGGGCCTTGCTTTTGGTTGCCGCAGGAGCCGGGGAATGCGCCGCAGCCGGTCGGCTGGCGCTGTGCGCGACCGCCGGCGCCGGTTTGGGCCGGGCCGATGCCGTCGCGATCGGCCTGACCTGTGCTTCGGCCTGGGCGGCGGTGGCGATCACCGCATCCGGCAGCTTCGGCGGCGCAGCGGTTGGCACCGGCGCGGATCTGTTCGTGCTGGAAATGAGCTTCGATTGGCCAGTAAAGACGATCGTGTCGCCTTTGTTGATGATCTCGAACCCCTCGCCCCAGACGTCGCCCGAGGGACCGTGCCCTTCGACCGCCTCATGCCCGGTGGCGGCATTCGCCGCCATGTCGAGATGGGCCGACGAGGTGAGGAAGGTCGACCCGTTCTGATGCACCAGCGTGACATCGCCGAAGAGGTCGAGCAGCTGAGTCTGGCTCTGATAAACGCCGGAGTTCGAGTTCAACACCATCGTCGCGCCGCCCCGTGTCTGCATATCGGCGCGCGGCTGTTCCAAAGCCATAAGGTCCTGCCGGTCCGGAACCTGCCGTCCAACCGTGGCGGTCAGCACGAAGGGGTGATTGTTCCGATCGGTGCCGAGATAGTGCGGGTTGAGCATGCGCAACTCGCGTGCCTCACGCAGGTCGATCGCCGGCCAGGCGAAGCGCAGCCGCTCAAACAGCGGCGCCAGCCGGGGCCAGGCAGTGACGGTCAGCAGCAGGCCGAGCCCGATCGCCGGCAGAACCAGCTTCAGCCTGGCAACACGCCGGCTGTAAGGATCGTTGGAGGCAGAGGCGGCCGCACCCGCCGGCCATGGCACCGCGATCCTCATGCCACCCCGGCGCGCAGGCAGTCATGCATGTGGATGAAACCATGTGGCCGCCCGGCCTCATCGACGACGAAGAGCGAGGTGGTCGGCGGCGGTTGCCCGGTCATCATCGCCAGCGCCTCGCCGGCAAAGCGGCTGGCCGTGATCGTCTTTGGCCGCAGATGCATGATCTCGGCGACGCGGCGGCCTAGGAGCCCATCATCCATGTGTCGGCGCAAATCGCCATCGGTAATGACCCCGACCAGGCGGCCATCCTCGTCGCAGACCCCGACGCAGCCGAAGCTCTTCGCAGTCATCACCAGGATCGCTTCCGACATCGGTGCATCTGGCGACACCAGCGGCACCGTGGCGCCCGAATGCATGACGTCGCCGACTCGCAGCAGCCGCCGGCCGAGTTTGCCGCCGGGATGGAACAGCTGATAATCGGCCGAGGTGAACCCCTTGCGCTCGAGCAGGGCGATCGCTAACGCATCGCCCAGCGCGACCATCATCGTCGTCGAGGTCGTCGGCGCCAGCCCCATCGGGCAGGCTTCGGGCGCCTGCGGCACGAGGATCACGATGTCTGCGGCCTCGGCCAGCGTTGAGCGCGGCTCGCCGGTAATCGCGACCAGCGGGATCTTGAACCGGCGGGAATAGTCGAGAATGTCGGCCAGTTCCGCGCTCTCGCCCGAGTTCGACAGCGCGATGATCGCGTCCTCGACGCCGATCATGCCGAGATCGCCGTGGCTGGCTTCTGCGGCATGGACGAATTGTGCCGGAGTGCCGGTCGAGGCGAGCGTCGAGGCGATTTTTCGGGCGATGTGGCCGCTCTTGCCGATCCCGGTCACGATCAGCCGGCCGCGCACGGCGGCGCAAAGCTCGAGCGCCTGGCCGAAACCGCCATCGAGGGTCCGGGTCAGCTGTTCGAGCCCCTCGATCTCGGCGCGCAGCACCCGCCGCGCGACAAGAATATCCTGGCTCGGGCCCGGCATCGCAGCATCGTCGGCGATGGCCGGACGCAGGCTCGGCAGCGTGTCGTTCATTGCCCCTGCGCTAATCGAACTTCCCCCGGACGGCCCACCCACCGCTGGTCAATATCGCACTGCGGCTGGGTTTCGGGCAACTTGCCCGGTGCCGCACCCCGCTGAATCGACTAATGCGCGAAGATGTCCTGCTCCGCCCAACCGGCAAGATCGAGCCGCACCCGAGCCGGCAGGAACTCGAACGAGGCCCGCGCCAAATCGGCGCGTCCCTCGCGCATCAGCATCGAATCGAGCCGTTCGCGCAACGCGTGCAGGTGCAGCACGTCGGAGGCGGCGTAGCGCAGCTGTTCTTCGGTCAGCGCGGCCGCACCCCAGTCGGAGCTCTGCTGCTCCTTCTTCAGCTCGATCCCGAGCACGTCCTTGCACAGGTCGCGCAGCCCATGCTTGTCGGTAAAGGTGCGGGCGAGGCGCGAGGCGATCTTGGTGCAATAGACCGGCTGGGCCATCACGCCGAGATAGCGGTACAGCAGGGCCAGGTCGAAGCGCGCGAAATGAAACAGTTTCAGCACGGAAGGATCGGTCAGCAGCCGCTTCAGCCGCGGCGCCTCGTAGGCGCCGGCTTCGAACTGGACCAGATGGGCGCTGCCGTCGCCGGCGGATAACTGCGCGAGGCACAGCCGGTCGCGGTGCGGATTGAGCCCCATCGCCTCGGTATCGATCGCCACCGCCGGGCCGAACTCGACCCCTTCGGGGAGATCGCCGTGATGCAGGCGGTAATTGTGGGGCCGGCGCTGTTGGCTGTCGTTCACGGCGCTCTTTGATCAGGTCGCGACACGGTCCGTGGTGAACCCGGCAAGGCCGCCGATGCAACGGCGAACCGCCGGAAAATCCAGGGCTTTTGATCGCTTGCGTCGGCGGCTATCTAGCACGGGTGGGGCCGAAAAGGAAAGCACGCGGACCGGAAGGTATCGATCGCCTCCATGGTCTCGTGGAACAAGCACCGCTCTTCTCGAGGCCAATCTGCATGCGGCGACCGACTGTGCCGTGGCCGTCTGGCTAACCGATGCTGTGAAACAGTTCACAGGTTGCCTCGATCAGCCGGCGATACGCTTGGCGAATGGATGACGATGAGGCCGTCAGCATGCTCCCAGAAGCGCAATTCGCGATCGCCGCGTCGGCGCCGGGCGTCAGCCCGTATTTGAGATATCCGGCGCGACCGCTCTTCGTGGCCTGCCGGGAGGCCGGGCGAAACGGCGGCGGCACGGCCTGCCCCACTTGCTCAATCAAGACGATCTGCGATGCCGGTCGGTTACGACACGCAGGGCCGCTGGAGCGCAGCAAGGTCTGCTGACCGCGGCAGCTTAATTCAAGGCTATGTAATCCGCCGACGCGGCGATGGTGCGCCCGAGTGGAGTCGAACCACCACTCCTTTCGGAACACGGACCTGAACCGTGCGCGTCTGCCAATTCCGCCACGGGCGCATTCCGGGCGGGTCGGGAGATAGGCCGGCGTCCCGGCGATGTCAACCGGCCCGCCGATCTCGACGGCCGCCGCTCCACGGGCGCGCTCACGATGATGCGGCGATTGCCGAACCTCTCCAGTTTTGATACTCCGCTTCGATGACATTCCACCGTGTCGCGATCCTCGGCGGCTCCGGCTTCATCGGCCGCTACATCGTCAAGCGTCTGGCCGAGCGCGACATCGTCGTCAGCGTCGGCGGCCGCAACGCCGCCTACGCCAAATACCTGAAGCTGAAGGGCGACGTCGGCTCGGTCGGGCTCGTCAACCTCTCGATCGCAGACGAGGGCATCATGCCGGCCTTTCTTGCCGGCAACGAGGCGCTGATCAATTGCGTCGGCATCCTGCGCGAAAGCGGCCGACAGCGCTTTGACGTCATTCACCACACCGCGCCGGCGCGGCTGGCGCGCCTGGCCCGCGACGCCGGTATCGAGCGCTTCATCCATTTCTCGTCGCTGGCGGCCGACCCGCGCGCTTCCTCGGCCTATGCCCGCAGCAAGGCCGAGGGCGAGGCGGCGGTGCGCGATGCCTTTCCGACCGCGACGATCCTGCGCCCCTCGATCGTGTTCGGGCCGGAGGACCAGTTCTTCAACCGCCTCGCCTCGCTGGCGACAATCTCGCCGATGCTGCCGCTGATCGGCGGCGAGACCCGGTTTCAGCCGGTCTATGTGGGCGATGTTGCCGAGGCGGCAGTCCGCTGTCTTGCCGACCCGGCGACCGCCGGCCGCACCTACGAGCTGGGCGGCCCGAAGACGTATACGATGCGGGCGCTGGTCGAGATGCTGCTCGGCGAAATCCGCCGCAAGCGACTGCTGGTCGACCTGCCCTTTGGGCTGGCGTCGCTGCAGGCGCGGTTCATGGCGCTGCTGCCGAATGCGCCATTGACTCCCGATCAGGTCGAGCTGCTGAAGTCCGACAACATCGTCAATGGCGGTGCCCTGACGCTGCAGACGCTTGGCATCGAACCGACCCCGGTCGAGGCGATCCTGCCGACCTATCTCGACCGCTTTCGCCGCGGCGGCTGGTACGTGCGCGCCCCCGCGACCTGAAAACCGGCGACCTGAACCCTGGCCGGCGCGGGGTTTGCGACCCTGAGCCGCTATCACCGGTCTGCGGTGCTGGGGTAAGGTGCCGCCCGGCAAAGTGACAGCGGGTTCGAATGAAAATGGCAGCCTTGCGCGGACTGATCCTGGTCATTGCTGCCCTGGCGCTCGGGAGGGCAGCGATGGCGGCGGATTTGGACAACACCCTGTATCTGGACGTGCCGGCCGGGCGCGTCGTCATCGAGTTGCGGCCGGATCTGGCGCCGAAGACCTGCGAGCAGATCAAGGCGCTGGC
>DATARH010000211.1:0-1648 GCA_036264235.1 Allostellaceae bacterium | reverse complement strand
GCCGGCACCTCGGAGATCCGCCGCATGCTGATCGGCCGCGAAATCTTCACCGAAACCGCGTGACATGCACCGGCGCTTATTTGTCTCGCTCGTGGCCGCTGTTGCCTTGGCGGCCGCGCTATCGTGGTCGTGTTCGGTCGCGGCGGAACAGCCATCGAAGCCTGCCCTGGTCGCGATACTCGACCCCGGGACTCCCGAGCAATTTGCCGCCTTTCGTCGGGGCCGGTCGCAATCTTGGCATCGAGATGCAACTGCTGCCAGTCGGAGAGCCCGATACGTATGAAAGCGCGTTTGCAACTGCCGTGAGAGGAGGTGCGGACGGTCTCGTCCTCCCGGCATCGATATTCTTTCTCGCGAACAAAGAAAGGCTCGCTGAGTTGGCGGCAAAATACCGGCTGCCAGCGATCTATCAGCATTCCGCCCGGGTTAAAGCTGGAGGGCTCGTCAGCTACGGTCCAAACGGTTTCGAGAACTTTCGCCAAGCCGCGACCTTTGTGGGCAAAATCCTGAAGGGTGCCAAACCCGGCGATCTGCCGGTCGAGCAGCCCACCCGCTTCGAGCTCGTCATCAATCTGAACACCGCCAAGGTGCTCGGCCTCACCGTGCCGGCATCGATCCTCGCTCGCGCCGACGAGGTCATCGAATGAGACGGCGCGAGATCATCGTCTTCCTTGGCAGCGCGGTTCTCGCTTGTCCGCTTGCCGCGCTTGCGCAGAAGGCGATGCCAGTGATCGGTTACCTCAGCGGCCGGTTACCCGGCGACGCCCCCTCGCTTCTGGCCGCGTTCCGTCAGGGGCTGAGCGAAGCCGGCTATGTCGATGGACAGAACCTGACGATCGAATACCGTTGGGCCGAGGGTCACTACGATCGATTCCCGGCCCTAGCCGCCGATCTTGTCGGCCGCAGCGTCGATCTGATCGTCGCAGCAGGGGGTGCTACGGCGACACGCGCGGCCAAAGCTGCGACCTCGACGATCCCGATCGTCTTTTTCACGGGCGGCGACCCGGTCGCGGCGGGGTTTGTCGCCAGTTTCGCCCGGCCAGGCGGCAACCTCACCGGCGTCAATCTCCAACTGGGCGAGCTGACGCCGAAGCGGCTCGAATTGTTAACCGAGCTGGTTCCCCAGGCCAGGGTGATCGCGTTGCTGGCGAACTCCAACAATGCGAATGCCGAGCGCGTCATCCCTGATGAGCAGGCGGCGGCGCGCGCGAAGGGTGTACAGCTTCCTATCCTCAGCGCGAGCACTCAAGGCGAGATCAATGCCGCCTTTGCCAAGCTCGCCGGCCTGCATGCAGACGCCATCGTTATCGGCGACGATCCGTTTCTCTCCCAGCAACGCGTGCAGCTCGTAGCGTTGGCGGCGCAGCACGCTGTTCCGGCGATTTATCCGCAGCGCGAATTTGCCGTAGCCGGCGGACTGATCAGCTATGCACCAAGCTTCGCCGCGGCCCAGCGCCTCGTCGGCGTTTACGCCGGCCGGATCCTCAAAGGCGAGAAGCCGGCCGATTTGCCGGTCGAGCAGCCGACGAAATTCGAGCTGGTGATCAATTTGAAGACCGCAAAGGCGATCGGCCTCACCGTGCCGGCATCGATTCTAGCCCGCGCCGACGAGGTCATCGAATGAGGCTCACCGGATGAGGCTTACCGA
>DATARH010000185.1:0-14778 GCA_036264235.1 Allostellaceae bacterium | reverse complement strand
CGACAATAACCGAACGGGGCACCGCCCGGGGCACCACCCGGACGCGCAAACCGCCTCGTGCCGAGCCTTACGAGGCACCCGCGGGCGGCTGGGGATCGGTAAAATCGCTGGCCCGCGCGATCACCCGCGAACGCGTGATCGCGAGCGCGCCGCCGGCGCTGCTGCGGCAGAACAAGCCGAACGGCTTCGCCTGTGTCAGTTGATGAACCGCGTGACCGGAGCGCTGCACGCGGCCGCGTTCTGGACGCCCGACGACGGCATCGTCGCGGTGCGGGAGGATGTCGGCCGTCACAATGCGCTCGACAAGCTTACCGGCGCGGTTGTCGCCGCCGGTCGGTCAGCAGCCGAAGGCGCGGTGTTGCTGACCAGCCGCGTCTCGGTCGAGATCGTGCAAAAAGCTGCCTCCCTGGGCGCGCCGATCCTGGTCGCTATCTCCGCGCCGACCGCCCTGGCGCTGCGCGTGGCGGACGCCGCCGGCATCACGCTGATCGCGGTGGCCCGCCGCGACGGATTCGAAACCTTTACGCACCCGCACCGACTTCTCTAGCCAGATCTCCCAATGGCCGCTTCGGGGCGCGGAGGCGGACATTCCGAGGCATGATTTGCGCCAGACTCCTGCGGCGACGCCGTTTCCATTATGATCCCGCACGATTCCTGGCGGGGCGATGCCTTGGCGCACGATCATCATCACGGCCATTCGCATGCCTTGCCGGCGTTTGATCTCGGCCGCGCCTTTGCGATCGGGGTCGCGCTGAACCTCGGCTATGTCACCCTCGAGTCCGGCATCGGCATCGCCTCCGGCTCGCTCGCGCTGATCGCCGATGCCGGCCACAACCTCGGCGACGTGCTCGGGCTGTCCCTATCCTGGGGCGCTGCGGCGCTGAGCCGGCGTCGCCCGGGCGGCCGCTTCACCTACGGCTACCGCGCCAGCTCGATCCTCGCGGCACTGGCCAATGCGGTGATCCTGCTGGTCGTGACCGGCGGCATCGCCTGGGAGGGGTTGTGGCGGCTCTGGCATCCGGTGCCGGTGGCGGGTACGACGATCGCCTGGGTCGCGGCGATCGGCATCCTGGTCAATGGCAGCACCGCGCTGCTGTTTGCTTCCGGCCGCCGCGGCGACCTCAATTTGCGCAGCGCCTTCCTGCACATGGCGGCCGATGCGTTGGTCACCGCCGGGGTCGTGGTCGCCGGGATCGCGATCGCGTTGACCGAGCTGCTCTGGCTCGACCCCGCGGTCAGTCTTCTGGTATCGGCTGTGATCGTTTACGGCACCTGGGACCTCGTACGGCAGTCGATCCGGCTCGCGCTCGATGCGGTGCCCGAAGGGATCGATGTGGAAACCGTGCGCCAGCACCTGCTCGGGCTACCCGGGGTGATCGCGATCCACGATCTCCACATCTGGGGCATGAGCACGACCGAGACGGCGCTGACTTGCCATCTGGTGATCCCCGGCGGTCATCCTGGCGACGCAGTGCTGAGCCGGGCCGCGCGCGAGTTGGAGGCGCATTTCGGCATCCACCACACGACGATCCAGATCGAACTAGCCGACACTGACGAGGCCTGTGCCCTGACGCCGGAGCATGTTGTCTGAGAGCCGGCGGGCGCTTAGCTTCTCAAGCTCTGGGCAAGGAGGGCGAGATGGGTGAGCAGGTCAAAATCCGCGAAGTCGGGATGCGCGACGGGCTGCAGAGCCTCGCCGAGATCCTGCCGACAGAGACCAAGATCGCCTGGCTCGACGCCGAATATGCCGCCGGCGTGCGCGAGATCGAGGTCAGCTCGTTTGTGCCGCCGAAGCTGTTGCCGCAGCTTGCCGACGCCGAGGCGGTGATCCAGCACGCGATGTCGCTCCGCGGCCTCAACGTCTCGGCACTGATCCCGAATTCGCGCGGTGCCGAACGCGGCATCGCGCTCGGAGTGCCGGAGATGAACTTCGTCCTATCGGTCAGCGAGGGGCACAACAAATCGAATGTGCGGCGCACGACCGAGGAGTCGATCGAGGATTTTCGCCGCGTCGTCGCGCTGTGTCGCGAGGCCCCTGCCGACAAACGGCCGCGGATCAATTGCGGGCTGGCGACCTCGTTCGGCTGCACGATCGAGGGCGATGTCGATGAGGAACGGGTGCGGCGGATCGCCAACGAGGTCGCCGCCGCCGGCGCCGACGGCATCATCCTCGCCGATACGGTGGGCTACGGAAACCCCGGCGCCATCAGCCGCATCTTCCGCAAGATAATCGCCGATGTCGCGCCGCTGCCGGTCGCGGCGCATTTCCACGACACCCGCGGGCTCGGGCTCGCCAATGTGCTCGCCGCCTTCGCCGCCGGCTGCAAATATTTCGACGCCTCGCTCGGCGGGCTCGGCGGCTGCCCCTACGCGCCGGGCGCCAGTGGCAACATCGTCCTCGAAGACACCGTCTTTATGTTCGAGGCGATGGGGCTGGAGACCGGCATCGATGTCGACAAGCTCGCCATAGCGCGTGAGATCGTGCACCGCGCCCTGCCCGATGTGCCGCTGCACGGCGCGATCTCCAAGGCCGGGCTGCCGCGCAACTTTCACCCGGTGGCGCAGGCAGCCTGAGCCTACAGCGTCAGTGCCTGACCGCCGCGCAGGATCGCCTCGGCCGCGGCGGTGAAGCGGCCGTCCGGCTCGTGCAGCACGAGGCCCGGTGCCAGCCGCGCCGGCGCCGCGACCTGCTTCCGCGCCCGCACCAGGATCCGGCTCGCCGGCCGACCGGCCCCGGCCCACAGCGGAAAGACGACGACCTCGCCGGCCCGACCGGCGATCTGCGCCAGCAGCACGTCGATCCGGTCGGCGCGGTGGATAAAGGTCACGCTGCCCTTGGCCTTGGCCATGCTCAGAGCAAAGCGGACCCAATCGCCGAGATTGGCCTCCCCCTCGTGGCGGGCAACGGCCTTGGCCGGGTTCGGCGCCTCGGTCCCCTGCCCGCGCGGCAGAAACGGCGGGTTGGCCATCACATGGTCGAATGAGCCCGGGCTCAGCCGCGGCGGCGGCTGCAGCAGATCGCCGATCATCACCGACAGGCGGCCGGCCATGCCGTTCAGCGCGATATTATCGCCGGCGAGCCGCACCAATTCGCGCTGCAGATCGAGCCCGAAGATGCGGGCCTGCGGCAACCGGGTCGCGAGGCATAGCATCGCCGCGCCCGAGCCGCAGCCGAGATCAAGCACCTGGTCCTGCCCCTCGGCCGGCACCGACGCCGCGAGAAACACCGGATCGATCGCGGCACGGTCGCCGCTCGCCGGCTGCCGCAGCCGGACTCGGCCACCGAGGATCAGGTCTTCGGTGGTACTGGACCCGGCCGGCGCCGGGGTCACCGCAGCTCGCCCTCGGCCTCGGCGATCAGCGCGCCGGCGCGGCGGTGGTCGCGCTCGGCGACCATCAGGCGCCGCGGGATCGCGCCGATGCTGCCTTCGACCAGGCTGGTGTGATGGTCGAGCACGACGCTCTCGATACCGGCATCGGCGAGCAGCGCCTGCGCCCAGGACAGGCGAACGACGTTGTTGGTGCGGAGCAGCTCCTTCATCGCCTGAATGGGGTCTCCCGAGAGGCCAACAGATGCAGTGGGCTCGGCGGCATCGTGGCGCACGATTGGCACAAATTCATGCTCGCTGGGGCGCAGGTGTGCGTCAAGCTCGCCGCCCGCCGGTTTAAGCAAGGCCCGCGGGAGCGGCTTCATTCAAGCCCTTGTCGCGAGGGTTTGGTGAATCGGCCCGTCAGCCTCATATTTGACGGAGCGGTTCAGCCAGCGGACCGGATCGTCCGATGTCAAGCGCACCGCTAGGAGACGCCAGTGGCGCCGGTGACGATTACCGATCGCAAAGCCGAGCGCCCGCAGCCGTCGCTGGAGCCGCTGTTCCAGCTGCTGAAGCCCGATCTCGAGCGGGTCAACCGGCTGATCGTCGAACGCATGCACAGCCCGGTGTCGCTGGTCGCCGAGCTCGCCGGCCATATCGTGTCGGCCGGCGGGAAACGCCTGCGGCCGATGCTGACGCTCGCCTGCGCCCGGCTCTGCGGCTACGCGGGCGACCGCCATATCGCGCTCGCTGCCGTTGTCGAATTCATCCACACCGCGACGCTGCTGCACGATGATGTCGTCGACGACAGCCAATTGCGGCGCGGCCGCGACACCGCGAACGCGATCTGGGGCAACAAGCCGCCGGTGCTGGTCGGCGATTTCCTGTTCGCGCGCTCGTTCCAGCTGATGGTCGAGGATGGTTCGCTGCGGGTCCTCGAAATCCTGTCACGCGCCGCGGCGGTGATCGCCGAGGGCGAGGTCCATCAACTGATGACCGCCAACGACACCAGCACCAGCGAGGCCGCCTATCTCGAAGTCATCGAGGCGAAGACCGCGGCGCTGTTCGCCGCTGCGAGCCGGGTCGGCGCCGTGCTGGCCGACCGGCCGCCGCCGGAAGAGGAGGCGCTCGACCGCTTCGGCCGGCATCTCGGCATCGCCTATCAACTGGTCGACGACGTGCTCGACTTCACCGCGCAGGAGGCGGAACTCGGCAAATCGCTCGGCGACGATTTCCGCGACGGCAAGATCACCCTGCCGATCCTGATCGCCTTTGCCCGGGCCGATGGAGAGGAGCGCGCGTTCTGGCGCCGCACCTTGGAAGACGGCGACCAGCAGCCCGACGATCTCGACCGTGCAATCCGCATGCTCGACCGCCACGGCGCCCTGACCGAGACGCTGGCGCGAGCGCGGGTTCATGCCTCAAACGCGATCGAGGCGCTGTCGATGTTTCCGGACGGGCCGCTGCGGCGGGCGCTGATCGAGACAGCGGCATTTGCGGTCGAACGCGGCTTCTGACGCCGCGCGCTCCGGGGCGAGCCGGTTGCGCGCCGACAGCAATCACATTATATCGACGCCTCCGGTCGGCGGAGTGTAGCTCAGCCTGGTAGAGCACTGTCTTCGGGAGGCAGGGGCCGGAGGTTCGAATCCTCTCACTCCGACCATTCAAAGCCCAAGGGAGCACCTTGGGTTTTTTTGCTGCAAGATTTGCTCGCCGACCTCAGCGGCGAAATGCGCCGACCTCGCCGACCGACTGCAAGCGGAGCGGCGGCACCGGCGGCAACCTCCCCATCTTCAATGGCGGCGGCCGATGCGCAATCTCGCGCAGGCCGGCCATGGCGATCGGCACGGTCGACGGCGCGACCCAGCCATTGACCGCCAGCTCAAGCTGACGCAGCACCCCGGCCGTTGTCGTCGGTTTGATCGCGGCGATACGCAGATAGACCGAACGGGCGGCATCGCAAGCCGTTTTCGCCGCTGCCTGGATGTGATCGCCGTCATCGATCGAGAGGCGATCCAACAGGTCGTCCCGGCGCCGTTCGCATCGTCGCAATTCGTCGAGGAGCGCGAACAAACTCGCATCGGCCGCCGACGTGCGATCGGCCCGGTTCGGAGCGGGCGACTGGTGATCGTTTGCGGTGATCATGTTCTGATCCTCTGTGATCCTTTCCAAGGGGGAACGAGGGTTTGGAAAGACCCACAGAATCGGCCCGCAAGGACGGACTTTTGCATCGACCGAGGGTTAGCGCAAGCGTTTCGCGACAGGTGAACAGGGCATCAGAGCGCGCAGTAACGCATTACGCGCAACAGAACGTCGGTGTTCGCTCAGAGGTGCTAAAAAACCTGTGGGAGACTTATTGCAGCATCAAAAGACGACGTTGGTTGTCGAAGGTGACTGAGCCGAACCGGCCCAAAAAACTTTGCCCCAAAATGGGCTGTATCAATGAAGGGGATACGGCGGCCAGGACATCGCGAAGCACGATGTCACCTACTCTGAGCTCGCGTATTCTCAGCTGCACCGATTTGTAGAGGGATGTATCGGCAAGCATCGCGGTGCCTGTACCCAGTATGTCCTCTTGGGTAACGGTACCCCTGGCAATAAGGGTCTTCAGCATATTCTCCGGGATCACGACGACCGAGGAGCCGCTGTCAACCAAAAACTCCGCGGTAACCGTCCGATTGATTTGCACGGGCACGGTGTAGATGCCGTCATGAACCCCGAGCGGTATCAGCGAAGCCGCTACAGACATCGCCGAGGCAAACAACAGCGCCGAAGACGCGGCGATCGCTGTCAGCTTCTTTCGCATGAGCGGGTTTCCAATCCAGAGCGCAACCGACAAGCTGCGCTCTATAACGGAATTTCGCTCTCAAGCTCCCGAGGCAGCAGAACCAGCGTGCCGCGGTCTCGCGCGCGCCGATTAAGCGGCGTCTTGCCAGCGTACCGGCGAGGGCGCGGGCGTTTCGGTCGCAGGAACCAGGATGCGGTAACCAGAGCCGGGCGGCAATGGCTCGATCCAACCGCGCGACAGCGCCAATTCCTGGGCCCGTCCCTCGCTGGTCCGGCGATCTGCGCGATGCCACAGACGCTGCGGCGCGTAATAGCTGACGAAGCTCCGCAACTGAGCCTCAGTAATGCAAACACGACCGGCCAAAGCGGCCTCCTCGAATGTGCTACCCGTTCTTGTGACTATATGTAACTGAGCGTAAACATTCCGTTACATACTTCGCGGCGCACGGGCTTTCTCGCGACGGCCGGTTCACGCCGCCGGCGCCGGCTCCGGCGCCCGTATCGCAGCCAAATCGGCCTCGTCTAGGGTCTCGTGCTCGAGCAGGCGGCGCGCGCCGCGATCGAGCACCTCGCGCTGGGCACGCAGCAAGGTCACTGTGCGGCCGAAGGCGGCGTCGACGATCGATTTCAGCAGCGTATCGATTTCGCGCGCGGTCGCCTCGCTGTAGCTGCGCTCGGTAGAGGGCGGCGGCTGGTTCTGCTCGCCGAGGAAGTTGTGCGGGCTCTGCTGGTAGACGACCTGGCCGAGCTCAGGGGTCATGCCGTAGCGGGTGATGATGCTGCGGGCGATATCGGTGACCTTCTGCAGATCATCGGCGGCGCCAGTCGAATATTCGCCGAAGACGATGTGCTCGGCGGCACGGCCGCCGAGCAGCACCGCCATTTTGTTGTCGAGCTCCTGCCGGGTCATCAGGAAGCGATCCTCGGTCGGCCGCTGAATTGTGTAGCCGAGCGAACCAATGCCGCGTGGGATGATCGAGACCTTGTGCACCTTGTCGGTGCCGGGCAGCGACAGGCCGACCAGCGCGTGGCCCATCTCGTGATAGGCGACGACCTCGCGCTCGTGGGGGTTGAGAAGCCGGTTCTTCTTTTCGAGACCGGCGACGATGCGCTCCACCGCGGCAGTGAAGTCGGCGAGCGTCACCGCCTCGGCGCCGCGGCGGGTCGCCAGCAGCGCCGCCTCATTGACGAGATTGGCGAGATCGGCGCCGGTGAAGCCGGGGGTCAGCGAGGCGACCGTCTCAAGGTCGACATCGGGTCCGGTGCGGATTTTCCGGATGTGCACCTGCAGGATTTGCACCCGCCCGGCCTTGTCCGGTCGATCGACCAGCACCTGCCGGTCGAAGCGGCCGGCGCGCAGCAGCGCCGGGTCGAGGATTTCCGGCCGGTTGGTCGCGGCCAGGATGATCATCCCGACGCGCGGATCGAAGCCGTCGAGCTCGCTCAAGAGCTGGTTGAGCGTCTGCTCTTTCTCGTCATGGCCGCCGCCCCAGGGATAGGCGCCGCGGGCGCGGCCGAGCGCATCGAGCTCATCGATGAAGATGATGCAGGGCGCCTTCTGCCGCGCCTGCTCGAACAGGTCGCGCACCCGGGCGGCGCCGACCCCGACAAACATCTCGACGAATTCCGAGCCGTTGATCGAGAAGAACGGCACCCCCGCCTCGCCCGCTACGGCGCGGGCCAGCAGCGTCTTGCCGGTACCGGGCGGCCCGACCAGCAACACGCCCTTCGGCACCCGCCCGCCGAGGCGGCCGTAGCGCTCGGGCTGCTTCAGGAAGGAGACGATTTCCTCGAGTTCGGATTTGGCTTCATCGACGCCGGCGACGTCGGCGAACGTCGTCTTGGTGTCGGTCTCGAGATAGACCTTGGCTTTGCTGCGGCCGACCGACATCAGCCCGCCCATGCCGCCTTGGGCACCCATGCGCCGGACCATGAACCACCACACACCGAAGAACAGCGCGACCGGGATCACCCACGACAAGAGATCGCGGAGGAAGGTGCTTTCGATCTGGCCGGCGTACTTGACGTTGTATTTCTCCAGCTCCTGCGCCGTCTGCGGATCGACGCGGGTCGTATAGAACTGGGTACGGCCCTGAGCGTCGGGCTGCTTCAGCGTGCCTTGGATATAATTGCCGCTGACCCGAACCTCCTGGATCTTGCCGGCCTTGAGGTCGTCCTGGAATTCGCTGTAGGGGATGACCGAGATCTGGGTGTAGCCGGCCCATACCCACTGAATCACCATGAGGGCGAGAAAGGCCGCGAACCAATACCAGGTGTGGTATTGCGTCTCTTTTTTCATGGGCCGGCCCCCGCATTCGGTAAGGCTGCAGGATGCGACGGTAGCACGAAACCGGCCGCGCTAACGGGAGCGGCGATCGAGCTCGTCGTAGCCGCGCCGGCTGCTGATAAAGACCAGCGCCATCAGCCCTATCCCGATCGCCAGGGTCGCGACGATGCCAAAACCCATCGCGGCCCAGCCGGCAAAACTTATGTCGGACGCACCGACGCTGCCCCACAGACCGGCGCAGACGACGAGCACGACGACCAGCGCGGCGACGCCGACAGCGACGCTGAAGAGGTGCGGGATGGCGCGCATCGTGCCTAGCACATGGCTATCGGTGCTGGCCGCGCAATGCCACCGCAGCGGCTTTCAGATCGGCGATGAAATGCGCGATCTCGCGGTGCCGCGCCTCCTCGTCCGGGGCGCGCAATAATGACGAGGGATGCACCGTCGCCATCGCCAGCGGCGCCCAGCGCGACGGCACCGGCCGGCCGCGGTCGCGGGTCACCCGAAAGGCGCGTCCGAACAGCGCCTGCGACGCGGTGGCCCCCAGCGCGATCACGAGATCGGGCTTTACTGCCGCGATCTCCGCTTCGAGCCACGGGAAACAGGCGGCGATCTCCATGGAACCGGGCTTCGAATGGATGCGCCGGGTGCCGCGCGGCACCCATTTGAAGTGCTTGACCGCATTGGTGACGTAGGTCTGGCGACGATCGATGCCGGCCTCGCGCAGGCAGCGGTCGAGGATCTTGCCGGCGGGCCCGACAAACGGGTGGCCGGCGAGGTCCTCGGCATCGCCCGGCTGCTCGCCGACAAACATGATCCGGGCCCGCTCGGCGCCCTCGCCGAATACGGTCTGCGTCGCGTTCTGGTATAGCGGACAGGCGGTGCACTCGGCCGCCGCCTCGCGCAGCCGCTCGATCGTCGGCTTCTCCGGGAGCGTTACCCCGGCCCGCACCTTGTCTTCGGTATCCGCCATCTCTCAGCCTCTTCAAGAGAGGACGACGGCAAGCGCCGCGGCGTTCCGGGTCTTACGCCGCCGGTCGCGTTCTGGCAGAGTGCCCCGCCCCCGCCCCCGCCTGCGACGGAGAGATTTGATGCCCACGGAGAGCAAGCACCCGGAAACCATCGTGCTGCATGCCGGCTACCGCAGCGACCCGACGACCGGCGCGGTCGCGGTGCCGATCTATCAGACGACGAGCTACCAGTTTAACAGCACCGAGCACGCGGCGAATTTGTTCGGGCTGAAGGAGCTCGGCAACATCTATACGCGGATCATGAGCCCGACCAACGACGTGCTCGAACAGCGCGTCGCGCAGCTCGAAGGCGGGGTCGCGGCGCTGGCGCTAGGGTCCGGCCAGGCGGCCTCGATGTTCTGTGTCAATAATGTCGCCCAGGCCGGCGACAATTTCGTCGCCTCGACCGACCTCTATGGCGGCACCTGGAACCTGTTCCTACACACGATGCAGCGGACGATGGGCATCGAGGTCCGCTTCGTCGATCCGGCGGACCCGGAGAATTTCCGCCGGGCGACTGACGCGAAGACGCGCTGCTACTACGCCGAGACGCTGCCGAACCCGAAGCTCGAAGTGTTCCCGATCGCGCAGGTCGCCAAGATCGGCCGCGAGCTCGGCGTGCCGCTGATCATGGACAACACCGCGGCGCCGATGATCTGCCGGCCGCTTGACCACGGCGCGGCGATCGTCATGCATTCGACGACGAAATATATCGGCGGCCATGGGACGTCGATCGGCGGCATCATCGTCGATGGCGGCAATTTCGACTGGGAGAAGCACGCCGACCGGTTCCCGCTGCTCAACCAGCCCGACCCCGCCTATCACGGCGCGATATGGACGCAGGCGGTCAAGCCGATGGGGCCGATCGCCTACATCATCAAGGCACGCGTCACTCTGTTGCGCGACCTCGGCGCGGCGGCGAGCCCGTTCAACAGCTTCCTGCACATCCAGGGGCTCGAAACCCTGCCGCTGCGGATGCGGGTACAATGCGCCAACGCCAATGCGGTGGCGCGCCACCTGAAGGAGCACCCGAAGGTCAGCAAGGTGATCCATCCGAGCCAGATGAGCGGCGAGGCCAAGCGGCGCGCCGACACGCATCTGAAGGGCGGATATGGCGCGCTTGTCGGGTTTGAGCTCAAGGACGGAATGGCGGCCGGGCGGCGCTTCATCGACGCGCTGAAGATGTTCTACCACGTCGCCAATATCGGCGATGCGCGCTCGCTGGCGATCCATCCGGCCTCGACGACGCATTCGCAGCTGACGCCGGAAGAGCAATTGCAGACCGGCGTCACCGACGGCTATGTGCGGCTGTCGATCGGGCTCGAGCACGAGGAGGACATCCTGGCCGATCTCGATCAGGCGCTCGCCGCCGCGTGAGCCGAGGCAATACCGCCGGCAAGACGCGGCTGCGCCTGGATTGGCCGATCGATCTCGGCCTGACCGTCGCCAGCCACGGCTGGGTGCATCTCGAACCGTGGCGCTGGGAGCCGGAAACCGGGCGGCTGTCGCACGCGGAGCGGATCGGCAAGCGGCTCGGAATAATTGGGGTGCGACAGCCTCGTCCGAAAACTCTCGCGGTGGATTGGCAGGACTTCACAGCAAAGGACGAGCCCGAAATCCTGCGGCGGGTACGCCGCTGGGTCTCGGCGGAATGGAACCCGGAAGCGGCAGTGGCGGCGCTCGTCACGGCCGGCTTCACCGAGGAGGCGGCGCTGGTGGCGCGCGGCGGCGGCCGGCTGCTGCGCTGCTCGACCTTCTACGAGGATTTCATCAAGACGCTGCTGACGGTCAACACGAGCTGGTCCGGCACCTGCCGGATGAACGCGGCGCTGATCGCCGAACCCGGCGGCGGCGCGTTTCCGCTGCCGCAAGCGGTGATCGAGTATGGCGAGGAACGGCTGCGCGGCATCGCCAAGCTCGGCTTTCGCGCGCCGACCGCTGTCGCGGCGACGCGGCGAATGCTCGACGACGGGATCATCGATACCGCCGGGCATGGGGTCGAGGAGCGGCTCGACCATGATTACCTGGTCAGCCACAAGGGCATCGGTCCCTATGCCGCGGCGCATTGCCGGATGCTGCTGCACGATTTCAGCCGCATCCCGGTCGACTCGGTGGTGGTCGCGCATCTGCGCGAGCGCCACAACACGACGCCGGAAGCATTCATCGCCGCCCGGGCCGAATGCGGCATCTATCTCGGGCTCGGCTACCGGCTGATGCGGCTCAAGGAAAAATTCCAGGTCGCGCAAGTGGATGTCAGCGGCGCGACGCCGCAAAGCTCCTATTGAGGGAGTGAGGCCGATGAGCGCCGCGCCCTTTGCCGAAATCTTGGCCGCGGCGCTGCGCCGGCACGGCAAGGCCGGCCTCGACACGCGGCTGCCGCAGCCGAAAAGCGCCGCCGAACTCGCCAAGGTCCCGGACGACCGCTTTCTTTCCGACATGTCGCGGCGGATTTTCCAGGCCGGGCTCAAGCACAGCATGGTCAATGCGAAATGGTCAGCCTTCGAGGAAGTGTTTCACCGCTTCGACCCGCGCCGCGTTCGGGCAATGTCGGACGAGGGCTTGGAAAAGCTGCTCGGCGATGCGCGGCTGATCCGTCATTGGGGCAAGCTCAAATCGGTGCGCGACAACGCCGCCGCGATGATCGAGGTGTCGGAGGAGCATCGCGGCTTCGGCCGCTGGCTCGGCGAGTGGCCGGTTGACGACATCGTCGGGTTGTGGGAGGCGCTGGCGAAGCGCTTCAGTCAGATGGGCGGCAATTCCGGCCCGAGCTTTCTGCGCATGGTCGGCAAGGATACCTTTATCCTGACCGACTCGGTGGTCGCCGGGCTGAGGCATTGGGGCGCGAACGACAAGCCGCCGAAGAACCGCAGCGACCGGGCGCAGGTGCAGGCCGCGTTCAACGGCTGGGCCAAGGAGAGCGGCCGACCGTTGTGTCAGATCAGCCTGATCCTGGCGATGTCGCACGAGGATTAAGCATTAGAGGGGAGGCAAGAATGGCGATGACGACACGACGCACGCTGCTGCAGGCCGCGGCTGTCTCAGCGCTGGCGGCCCCGTTCGTGCGCGGCGCTCATGCCGCCGGGAAGCTTGCCGTCGGTTTCTGGGACCATTGGGTGCCGGGGGCGAATGCGCCGTTGGAAAAGCTGTGCCACGAATGGGCCGAGAAGGAGAAGGTCGAGATCAAAATCGATTTCATCACCTCGAACGGCGACAAGGATCTGCTGACGGTCGCCGCCGAGGCGCAGGCGAAAACCGGACACGACATCCAGAGCTTCACCGCCTGGTACGCACCCGGCAACGCCGAGAGTCTCGAACCGGTCGACGACATCATGGCGGCGCTGATCAAGGAATACGGGCCGGTCAATTCCGGCGCCGAATATCTCGGCAAGCAGGACGGACACTGGGTCGCGGTGCCGACCTCCTATGGCAGCACGCTGTCACCGCCTTGCGGCCGCATCGATCTCTTGAAGCAGATCGTCGGGCTCGACATCACCAAGATGTATCCGGCCGGCGCGCCACCCGACAGGGAGCTGACCGACAAATGGACCTGGGAGTTCTTCTCGCAAGCGGCAGAGAAGTGTCACAAGGCCGGCTATCCGTTCGGCATGCCGATGAGCACAACCAGCGACGCGGTACAATGGGTCGGCGGTCTGTTCAACAGCCACGGCGCGCAACTGGTCGACGCCAAGGGCGAGATCACGGTCAAAAACGACGCCGTCCGGACGGTGCTGGAGTGGATGAAGCGGACGGTGCCGTATTTGCCGGAAAGCGTCTTCGCCTGGGACGATGCGTCGAACAACAAGGCGCTGATCTCGGGGCAGAGCGCGCTCATTTTCAACGCGCCGTCGGCCTGGGCGGTGGCGAAGCGCGACGCGCCGAAAGTGGCCGAGCAATTGTGGACATTCCCGGCGCCGAAAGGGCCGAAAGGCCGGCACATTTCCGGCCGCTACCGCTATTGGGGAATCTGGAACTTCTCGCCGAACAAGGCCGCGGCGAAGAGCCTGCTGCTGCATTTGTCGACGCGCGACGCGATCGGCAAGATGCTGCAAGCCGGCCAGGGGTTCGATGTGCCGCCGTTCGACAGCCTCAACGCGGCGACCGTATGGGCGGAGGCCGAGCCACCGAAGGGCACCCTCTACAACTTCCCGCCGCGCGGCGACGTGGTGGTATCGGTCGCCGGCTATCCGGCGCCTGCGCGGATCGGTGTGCAGATGTATTCGCAGGGCATCATGTGCAAGATGGCGGCGCAGTGCACCCAGCAAGGCAAATCGATCGAGGAGGCGATCGCCTTCGGCGAGCGCGAGCTCGAAGGCTACATGCGAACGTGACACAAGCGTCGCAGCGATCACTTCACTGCGACGACCTGTCTACGGTGAGCGGTCACACCCTCGTAGAAGCCGAGGGCGGGATACTATCGCGCGTCAACCCAGGTGTTCGATCCTGCCAACTTGACGGACACATTCGAGAAGGAAATGTGCACCGGCTTGCCGTCGGCGGTCCCCGGGTGATCCGTCGAGACGAGCAGCGGTCCGGCCTTCTTGTAGCCGGCCCAGGCCGCGATGACGGTACTCGGCTTCTTCGGCCCGCCGCGGTGAAAAACAAATTCTTGAATCCGCTTGTCGGGCCCGACATAGAGATCCCAGGTGTCACCCTCGCTATAGCCGCCATCGGCGGGATACTTCACGACGATCTTCTCGGCGGTACCCTTACCCTGCGGCAGGTTCTGCTTGCCGGCATCCTCGATCGTAGCACTCGTGTCCCAGACGACATGGAACGGAAAAATCAGCCAATACTGATCGTTGACGAATGCCGGATCGATCTCGTTCTTGACGGCATCGCTTTCGCTGCCGATCTGCGAGCGCTGATAGGCCGCCTTGACCGGTTTGCCCTCCTTATCCTGTCCCTCGTAAGAGACGCTGTCGGTCTTCGGGTTCCATTCCCACTTGCGGGAAACTTTGACACCAGGAAGTTCCGCATTGAAGGTGTAGCGGATCCCTTCGATTTTTCCGAACGAGTCTAGCCCGAAGGTCTTGGCCATCTGGTCGGCGATCGCCGGGCGCTGCTGCGCCCAAGCGGTCGCCGGCAGGACGAGCAACACGCTAAGCGTTAAAAAGCGAATTACGTCGAGGCGGATCAAATTTGTCATGTGCGTCTCTCCTCGGTGAATAAACGGAAGTTATTCTCCATTGATAATCGTGGCCGGTCGGCTACGGAACGTGCATGCGCAGTCCGGAGGGACCGCCGGTTCGCATGGGAAACACACGATCCCCGGCAAGGCCCGGCGTAACGGTGACAAGACGATCCCGGGATTACGCCCGGTAGGTCGAAATCTCGATCGAGTTCTGGTCGGGGTCGGTGATATAGACCGATTGAATCGTGCCGA
>DATARH010000168.1:0-4608 GCA_036264235.1 Allostellaceae bacterium | reverse complement strand
TTCCTGCTCGACGCCGCGGCGCTCGGCTTCGTGTTCGTGCTGCTGCAGCAGGGCGCGACGCCGCTGGAATTGCGGTTCGGCGGACTGGTCGCGGTGGCGCCGCCGGGCACGCTCATTCATCTGCGAATGCTGAAGGAGCTGCACGATGCCGGCATCCTGACCGACGCCGAATATGCGGAGGCGCAACTGCGGGTCGGCACCACCGGCGAGGGCCTGGCGTAGGGCGGGTGGAGCGAAGCGCAACCCGCCGATTTGCGCGAGCCCTCGGCGGGTTACGCTTCGCTAACCCGCCCTACGACGTCTCCTCAGAAATCGAGATCGGTGTAGTGCGGCGGCGGCGGCAGGCCGGGGACATGGTCCGACAGAATCGCGCGAAAGCTCGGCCGCGACTTGATCCGGGCGTACCATTCCTTGGCCGGCTCGTGCGTGTCCCAGGGCACGTCGCCGAGGTAGTCGAGGGCTGAGAGATGCGCCGCGGCGGCGATATCGGCGGCCGAGAAATGATCGCCCGCCAGCCAGCGCCGGCGCTCGACGAGGTAGCCGATATAGTCGAGGTGGTAGGGCAGATTGGCGTGGCCGGCGCGGATCGCGTGCGAGTTCGGCTGCCCGTGAGTCTCATACCGCTTGGTGATCTTTTCGCCGAGCAGGTTCTCGGTGACTTCGAGGTTCATCTTGACGTCGAACCATTCGCACAAGCGGCGCACCTCGGCGCGGTCGATCGCGTTGATGCCGATCAGGATCTTCTCGCGATAGACCTCGTCGAGGTATTCGACGATCGCGTCGGTGCCGGCCAGCACCGTGCCGTCCGACTCGATCAGGACCGGCACCTCGCCGGCCGGGTTGAGCGCGAGGAATTCCGGGCGCCGCTCCCAGACCTTTTCACTCTTTAGGGTGAATTCGAGGCTCTTTTCGGCGAGCACGACCCGCACCTTGCGCGAGAACGGCGACAAGGTCAGGTGGTAGAGGACGCGCATGGCCGGGATTGTACGCCTCCCGCACCCCGGCGACAGATGCGAGTTGGCGCGGTTTGATTAGCAACGGTTTCGCGGGGCGGATCGCGAAACCCCATTCGGAGAAGGCTCATGAGCGACACGAATCCGGTCGGCGCGAATCCGATTGGGCGGACGATGAAGGCGGCGGTCGCGCCAAACCCTGGCGGGCCCGAGGCGCTGCAGATCGTCGAGCGGCCGGTGCGGCAGCCGGGCTGCGGCGAAGTGCTGATCAAGGTCGCGGCCGCCGGGCTCAACGGCGCCGATCTCCTGCAGCGGCAGGGCCGCTACCCGCTGCCGCCGGGCGCGACCGACATCCTCGGGCTCGAATGCTCGGGCACCGTCGCGGCGCTCGGGCCGGATGCGGCCGGGTTCAAGGTCGGCGACGAGGTCTGCGCCCTCCTGGTCGGCGGCGGCTACGCCGAATACGTCGCCGTGCCGGCGGTGCAGTGCCTGAAGCTGCCGCAGCGGGTCGGGCTGGTCGAGGCCGGCGGCATCATGGAAGTGGTGATGACGGTGTGGAGCAATGTGTTCGAGATCGGCCGCCTCGCGCCGGGCGAGCGGCTGCTGGTGCATGGCGGGTCGAGCGGCATCGGCACGATGGCGATCCAGCTGGCGCGAGCGCTGGGATCGACCGTCTACGCGACCGCCGGCTCGGCCGAGAAATGCGCCCGCTGCCAGGCGCTCGGCGCGGTGCGCGCGATCAACTACAAGGACGAGGATTTTGTCGAGATCGTGAAGCGCGAGACCCAGGGCGCCGGGGTCGATGTCGTGCTCGAAATGGTCGGCGGCCCGTATGTCGCGCGCGACATCGCGGCGTTGGCGATGGGCGGGCGCATCGTCTTCATCGCGCAGAAGCTCGGCAGCCGGGTCGAGGTCGATTTCGGGCTGGTGCAGCGCAAGCATCTGGCGATCACCGGGTCGATGCTGCGGCCGCGGCCGATCGCCGAGAAGGGCCGGCTGGTCGCTGCCGCGGCCAAGGCGGTGTGGCCGCTGTTCGCGCGCGGCGAGGTCAAGCCGGTGATCGACCGGACCTTCCCGCTCGCCGAGGCGGCGCGGGCGCACGCCCATATGGAGGAAGGCCAGCACATCGGCAAGGTGCTGCTGACCATGGATTGAGTCGTAACGGCCGCGATATGCCCAGGCCGGTGTCACTCCGATCGGCTACCGCGAAATTCAGCGGCTGTGGCGAGGCTCGCCGCAGAGCTGAGCGCGAAGCCACAAACAAGAATTCACAATGAGGCGGTGAGGCCACAGAGATGCTCGGCTCGGCACCCTCACCGTCTCGCTGTCTCATTGTGAATGGAATCTTCCGGCTCCGCCGGGCGGCGTTTCTTCGGTCCCATGAACGAGGTGACGACGCCATGCAGCGTGCGCAATTCCTGCTCGGTGCAGTCGGCGCGCTGGAACAAATTGCGCAGGTTGCGGAACAGGCTCGGGCGCTTCTTCGGGTCGCGCAGGAAGCCGCTGTCGACCAGCGCCTCCTCGAAATGCTCGAAGAAGCGGATCAGCTCGTCCTTGGTGGCGGGGCGGCTGTGGCCGCGATGCATCCGCTCGGCGGGCGGCGCGGTGCGGGCGGTGAACCATTCGTAGCCGACGAGCAGCACCGCCTGCGCCAAATTCAGTGACGAGAAGGCCGGGTTGAGCGGCACCGTCACCACGGTGTCGGCGAGCGCGACGTCGTCGTTGAGAAGGCCGGTGCGCTCCGGCCCGAACAACACGCCGCACGGTTCGCCGGCACCGAGGTGACCGAGCATCTCCTCGGCGGCGCGACGCGGCGTCACCTCGCACTTCACCTGGTAGCGGTCGCGCGCGGTCGTCGCATAGACATGGACGAGATCGCCGATCGCGGCGCGGATGTCGGGGAAGAGCCGCGCCTTGTCGAGCACCCAATCGGCACCGCTCGCGGCCGCCACCGCCTTGTCGTTGGGCCAGCCGTCGCGCGGGCGAACGAGGCGCAGATCGTCGAGACCGCAATTGGCCATCGCGCGCGCCGCGGTGCCGATGTTTTCGCCGAGCTGCGGCTCGACCAGGATGACCGCCGGCCCGCCGGAAAGCTGCGGCTTCTTATGATCGGTCCCGGCCATCGCTACGCCGAGCAGGCGAAGCGCGGCCCTGTGGCCCTCACCCGGCTTCGGCCTGCGGCCTCAGCCACCCTCTCCCGCAGTGCGGGAGAGGGGCCATCAAGGTGCGGCGCGTATGCCCCTCGCCCGCATTGCGGGAGAGGGAGGGGCCCGTCGCGAAGCGATGGGAGGGTGAGGGTCCCGGCAAGCCGACCCGTCACGCGCTGCGCCATTCAGTGGTGCCGTCGGGCCGGTCCTCGAGGATGATGCCGAGATCAGCAAGCTCAGCGCGAATGCGGTCAGCGTCAGTAAAGCGTCGCTCTCTGCGCGCCAGCGCACGTTCTGCAATCCGCAACTCGATGCTTTTCCCCATGGTTTCACCGCCGAGCAGCCAGTCTGACGCGGTAATATCCAGCAATCCCATCAAGCGCCCACCAGCGGCTAAGGCGGATTGTACCTGCTTCCGCTCTTCCAGGTTTGTGCAGCGGTTAGCGGTGGCGGCCAACTCATGTAAGCGGGCAATTGCCAAAGGGGTATTCAGATCGTCTGTCAGCGCTTCATGAACTTCGTGTGGCACCTCGCTTTTCTCGCTCCAGTCTGAAGGTTCCTTCAGCGCGCGGTACCAACGGTCGAGCGTCGCTCGCGCCTGGTGAAGTTTGTCGTCGGTCCAGTCGAGCGGGTCGCGGTAATGCGTCATCAGCAGCGCTAGGCGCACGACCTCGCCCGGCGCCTGCGCCAAGGCCTGGCGGACGGTGATGAAGTTGCCCTCCGATTTCGCCATCTTCGAGCCGCCGACGGTCAGCATGCCGTTGTGCAGCCAGTAGCGGGCGAAGTCCGCCGGCCCTTTTCCGTCATGGGCGCAGACGCTCTGGGCGATCTCGTTCTCGTGGTGCGGGAAGATCAGGTCGAGGCCGCCGCCATGAATGTCGAAGGTCTCGCCGAGCGTGTTCTCGCTCATCGCCGAGCATTCGATGTGCCAGCCGGGCCGGCCTCTGCCCCACGGGCTGTCCCAGCCGGGCTGGTCGGGGGTGGACGGCTTCCACAGCACGAAATCGCCGGGGTCTTCCTTGTAGGGCGCGACCTCGACCCGGGCGCCGGCGATCATGTCGCGCCGGCTGCGCCGCGACAGCTTGCCGTATTCGGGATAGGAACCGACGCGGAACAGCGCATGGCCCTCGGCGGCATAGGCGTGGCCGGAGGCAATCAGCCGCTCGATCAGGGCGATCATCTGCGGGATGTACTCGGTGGCGCGCGGCTCGATATCGGGCGGCAAATTGCCGAGCGCCGCCATATCGGCGTGAAACTGCGCCGTCGTGCGCTGCGTCACCTGGTCGATGGTCTGGCCGCTCGCCTTGGCGGCGGCCATGATCTTGTCTTCGACATCGGTGATATTGCGGACATAGGTGACGTGGTCTTCGCCGTATTCGTGGCGCAGCACGCGGTATAAGAGGTCGAAGGCGGTGATCGCCCGCGCGTTGCCGATATGCGCTTCGTCGTAGACGGTCGGGCCGCAGACATACATCCGCACCCGCTCGGGATCGAGCGGCTCGAAAGCC
>DATARH010000135.1:0-1718 GCA_036264235.1 Allostellaceae bacterium | reverse complement strand
GCGCCCAGGATCGGTCCTCAGGAAGGCAAGTCTCGCCCAGCAGCGACTGACCTCTGTGGACAGGCTGGATTCTTCGTTTTCTTGACTAGTTCCAGAAAAGCGGCATAGTTGGGAACGTGACCACTTTGATGCCGGGGCGCTGCACCGCGGCTGGGGAGAACGTTACTGAGCCCCGCCTTGAGCAGGTCCGGTTTGCCACAGCGGCGGCCATCGCGGGCCAACGAAACGACATGCTGAGTGCGCTCGTCGAGCAGCAGGGCGCCTTGCGCCGGGTTGCGACACTGGTCGCGCGTGGGGGGAGCCCGCCGGAGGTGTTCTCGGCTGTTGCAGCTGAGTTGGCCCGGTGCCTGGGCGTGCACTACGCGGCTCTGTGGCGCTACGAGCCCGACGGCGCGGCCATCGTTCTCGCAGCGCGCAACGACCCCGGATTGACAAAGATGCCGGTCGGCGAGCGGTTTCCACTCGAGGGTGAGTGCGTCGCGGCGAAGGTGTTCCGCAGCGGACGCGCCACCCGAACGAGGTATGAAAATGCTGCTGCCGGTTCGGCCGCCGCGAGGTTACGCGAGCTGGGTCTGCGCTCGGCGGTGGGAGCGCCGATTGTCGTCGACGGCCGTGTCTGGGGCGCGGCCATCGTCGGCTCAGCGCGACCCGAATCCCTGCCACCAGACACCGAGGCACGCATCAGCGACTTCGCCGACCTGGTGGCTACCGCGATCGCCGCTGCCACCACGCGCGCGGAATTGATCGCGTCCCGGGCCCGCATCGTCGCCGCCGCCGACGAGGCGCGGCGTCGGCTGGAGCGCGACCTGCACGACGGAGCCCAGCAGCGGCTGGTCTCCCTTGGCCTGCAACTGCGCGTGGCCGAAGCATCCGTTCCCGAAGACCTTGCCGACCTTCGCGAACAACTTGCTGACCTCGTTTCGGGTTTGACCGGGGTCTCAATGGATCTGCGGGAAATCTCGCACGGCATCCACCCCGCGATCCTGTCCAGCGGAGGACTCGGCCCCGCGCTCAAGACGCTGGCCCGCCGCTCGACGGTCCCCGTCAGCGTCGATGTCGCTATTGACCTGCGGTTGCCCGACTCTGCCGAAGTCGCCGCCTACTATGTGGTGGCCGAAGCGCTGACCAACGCCGCCAAGCACGCGCGCGCCTCCGAGGCGGAGGTTTCTGCACACGCCGACGACAAGTGCCTCTATTTGTCGATTAGGGACAACGGCATCGGCGGCGCGGATTCCCGCGGCGGCTCTGGACTCATCGGACTGATGGACCGAGTGGAGGCCCTGGGTGGCCGCATGCGGGTGGTGAGTCCGCCCGGAAACGGAACCTCCTTGGACGTCACGATCCCGATCTGGTGATCCCGGGCCCAGCGTCGATCCAGGCGACCGCGCAATGCTGTTGCAGCAGAGGCAATTTCGCTCGCTATCGGCAGGTCCAGGTGATGTGCCCGCCGCCGTGGCCGAGGCAGGCTTGATGGCCGACGAGCGCCTGACCGGGGCCAAGCGCGTCGCCGGCTGGGCAGTGCATGGGCGGTTGAGTGATCCACCGCCCGCGGTGCCGGATGAGATCGCTGTCCACTACGTCGTTGTGCCGCGCTGGGAGCGACTGAATCGTCACTGGCGCGGACGCCAATGTGGCGGGTTAGCGCCCGTGGCTGTCACCGCCCGTTCCATACCCGCCGGTGCCACCTTGAGGCGGAGGCGCAGGGACGTTGGCTTTGG
>DATARH010000113.1:0-10215 GCA_036264235.1 Allostellaceae bacterium | reverse complement strand
TAGCAGCAGCGGGCGCCGCATCTGCGCGCGGTCGCGCGCCTCAATCACGCGCGTCAGCAATTCCTCCAGCGCCGCCGCCTGTTGCAGATCGCGCAGGCCCGGCGTGTTCGGCGACGACACATTGACGACGAGGTAATCGGCGAGCGCGGCGGTGCAGCGAATCCCCTCGGCGTAATCGGCGATCGGGGCGGTGCTGTCGCGGTTCTTGCCGAGATTGACGCCAACAATGCCATCCCCTGGTCCGCGGCGCGCTCGCGCCGAGAGGCGCGCGATCACCGGATCGAGGCCGCCGCTGTTGAACCCCATGCGGTTGATCAGCGCCGCGTCCTCTTCGAGGCGGAACACCCGCGGCTTCGGGTTGCCCGGCTGCTGCCGTGGCGTCACCGTGCCGATTTCGGCAAAGCCGAAGCCGAGCCGCAGCAGCGCGTCGGGCACCCGCGCGTCCTTGTCGAACCCGGCGGCGATGCCGATCGGGTTCGGAAAGTCGCGGCCCCACACCCGCTGCGCCAGGATTGGCGGGTCGGGCTCCGGCGCGCGGCCGCCAAGGCCGGCGGCAAGCGCCGCGACGGTCAGCCGGTGCGCCGCCTCGGGCGGCATTGCCCGCAGCACCGGTCGGATCAGCGGGTAAAAATCGGGCACACGCAACTCTTTCGACGCGCGCAGTCGGGGTCAAGCCGACTCGAAAGCGCCGGCGGCGGCTTGGTCGGCCCGCCGGCGTCGGCTAAATTGGGTTCAGCGATACGGCGCGCTTGCGGCGCCGGGGTCGACACCTCTGGCCAAGGCGAGAGCGACGCGCGTGCAAATCGTCAGCACCGAAATTCCCGACGTGAAACTCATCACGGCTGTTCGCCACGGCGATGCGCGCGGGTTCTTTTCCGAGATTTTTCGCGCGGATGTGCTCACCGAACATGGCATCGATGCGCGCTTCGTTCAGGAGAACCACTCGTATTCGGTGGCGAAAGGCGTGTTGCGCGGCCTGCATTTCCAAAGCCCGCCGGCGGCACAGGCTAAGCTCGTGCGGGTCGCCGCCGGCGCGATCCTCGATGTCGCCGTGGACATCCGAGCGGGATCACCGAGCTATGGCCGCCATGTCGCGGTCGAATTGACCGCGGAAACCGGCAACCAGCTGTTTGTGCCGGAGGGCTTCGCGCACGGCTTCTGTACCCTCCTGCCGGACACTCACCTTGTCTACAAGGTCAACCGCTACTACTCGGCCGAGCACGACCGAGGCCTGGCTTGGGACGACCCGGCGCTCGCGATCGACTGGCCGGTAGAAGCCGAGGAAGCGGTGCTGTCGGACAAGGACCGGCGCCAGCCGCGCCTTACCGATCTGGCTGTATATTTCCGCTACTCGTGACAGCGCCGCCGCGATGAAAATCCTGTTATGCGGAGCCGGCGGTCAGATCGGGACCGAGCTGTGCCGGCTGGCGCCCCGAAATGGCTGGGACCTGATCGCCACCGACCGCCCGGTGCTCGATATCGGCGATCGCGCCGCGGTGGACAGCGCCATTCACCGCGAGCAGCCTGACATCATTCTCAACGCCGCCGCCTACACTGCGGTGGACCGTGCCGAAAGCGAGCCAGCGGAGGCCTGGGTCGGCAATTGCGACGGCCCCGCCAACCTCGCCGCCGGCTGCCGCGCCGCCGGCATCCGGCTCCTCCACATCTCCACCGACTACGTCTTCGACGGCAGCAAAAAAGGCCCCTACGTCGAAACCGATCCGGTGAACCCGCTCGGCGTCTACGGCCAGAGCAAGGAGGCCGGCGAGCGGGCGGTACGCGAGGCGCTTGCCGAACACGTGATCCTGCGCACCGCCTGGCTCTACAGCGCGCATGGCCAGAATTTCGTCAAGACGATGCTGCGCCTTGCCGATGCCCGACCATTGCTGCGCGTCATTGCCGACCAGCGCGGCTCGCCGACCTCGGCCGCCGGCATCGCCGCGGCGATCGCCACAATCGTGGCGCGGATCGCGTCGGGTGCAGCGCTCTGGGGCACCTACCACTTCGCCGGTTCCGGGGAAGTCAGCTGGCATGGTTTTGCCGAGGCGATCTTCGCCGCCGCCGAGCCGTGGCGCGGACCGCCGCCCACGGTCGAGCCGATCGCCACTAGCGAATATCCGTTGCCGGCCCGGCGCCCGGCAAATTCGGTGCTGGATTGCCGTCGCATCGGCGCCGATTACGGCATCGTGCCGCGGCCGTGGCGGGAGGCGCTTGGCGATGTCGTCCGCGAATTGTACGAGGGGCCGGCGGCGGCCGGCTGACCCGGTGCGATTGTCGGCTACTGCGGTGCGCGCGGCGGCAGCCCCTGCTGCTCCAGGCAGAGTTTCAGCTGGGCGTCACGCTTGGCGTTGGCTTCCGGGGTAAAATCGGGAAAGGCCTGCTGCGCCTTCTTGGCGCACAAATCCGCCGCCTTCCACTTACTGAGCGTCATTATGCCCTGCTGGGTGGCTTGCGCCGTTGCGCTGGCGGCAATCAGGGCGGCGGCAAGAAACACAATGCGAAGCATGCACTACCTGTGGGCGGTTGCGCTCTCTGGTAAACTGAGGCTCCATTATTTACTGCCGCAGCCGGGGAGGATTCCATGTTGAAAATCTGGGGTCGGTCGACCTCATCCAATGTGCAGAAGGTGCTGTGGTGCTGCGCCGAGCTCGATCTGCCGTTCGACCGCGTCGATATCGGGGGTCCGTTCGGCGGCAACCAAGACCCCGAATACCTGAGGCTGAACCCGAATGGGCTGGTACCCACGGTCAAGGACGGCGACCTGATCATGTGGGAGTCGAACACAATCTGCCGCTACCTCGCCAGCACCCGTGGCGGCGGCGAGCGCATCTACCCGCGCGACCCGGCAGCGCGTACCCATGTCGAGCGCTGGATGGATTGGCAGCTCGCCATGGTCGGGCCGCCGATGGGACAATTGCTGTTCGGGCTCGTCCGCTCGGCGCCCGAAACCCGCGACGCGGCCGGGATCGAAGCCGCACGGCGGCGTGCGCTCGCGGCGTGGACGATCGTCGACGACGAAGTGAAGGCGAAGCCGTATCTCGGCGGCGATGCGCTGAGCCTCGCCGAGATCGTGTTGGGGACGCAGATCTATCGCTGGTTCACCTTCCCGATCGAGCGGCCGGAACTCGTCAATCTGCGGCGGTGGTACGACCGGATGCACGAGAGGCCGGGGTTCAAGACCCACATCGAGGTGCCGATCACGTAACGGTGAGGCGGCGCGGCCGGCGGTTGCCAACCGCGATCCGCCCCGTACTCTGGCGCGACCGAACGTTCCAAGGGGAGGGGAACATGGGCTTCACGCGCGTATCGATCTTTGCCGTGCCTGCGGTTCTTATTGTCCTGCTCGGCGCCGGCCCGGCGCTGGCGCAGGCCGCCAATGAAAAGGTGATGCAGGAGCGTCAGGCGCTGATGAAACAGCAGGGCGCCGATATGGGCGCGGTCAAAGGCTATCTCGACGACAAGAACGACCTGGCGAAGGCATCGGCCGCCGCGGTCGATCTGTCGGCCACGATGAAGAAGATCCCGGATGTGTTCCCGCCGAATACGGCCGGGCCCAATCCGGATGGCAAATACGAAACAAAGCCCGAGGTGTGGAGCGACAACAAGGGCTTTCTCGAGCAACGCGACATCGCCGCGAAAAAGGTGGAGGCGCTGCAAGTGGCGCTGAAGGGCGCCGACAAGGCCGCGATTCAGACCGCCTTCGGCGAGCTTGGCAAGGAGGGATGCGGCGGCTGTCACCAGAAATTCCGCGCCGAAATCAAAAAATAACGCCGGTAATCGCCGGCCTGTTGCTGCTGGCGGTTTGCTCCGGCGCCGCGTTCGGCGCCGATCCCGGCGCGGTCGCGCGTGGCGCCTATCTCGCCACTGCGGCCGGCTGCGAGGGGTGTCACACCGACAAGGAACATGGCGGTCAGCGTTATGCCGGCGGTCGGGCGCTGGCGACGCCGTTCGGAACCTTCTACAGCCCGAACATCACGTCCGATGCGGAAACCGGGATCGGCCGCTGGAGCGACGCGCAATTCCTGCGAGCGTTGCGCGATGGCGTGCGGCCTGACGGCGCCGATCTGTTCCCGGTGTTCCCCTATACCAGCTTCACCGGCATCACCGACGACGATGCGCTGGCGATCAAGTCCTATCTATTTTCGCTGCCGCCGGTGCGGCAAGCGGATCGGCCGCACGACGCGTCGTTTCCGTTTTCGTGGCGCTTCCTGCTGAATTTCTGGAGGTGGTTGTTCTTCACCCCGGGTTCGTTTCACGCGCAGCCGAACCGTTCCGCCGAATACAATCGCGGCAAGTATCTGGTGACAGCGCTGGCGCATTGCGACGAGTGCCACACGCCGCGCAACTGGTTCGGCGCGATGCAGGCCGACGCGTTTCTCGCCGGCACGCGATCCGGACCCGACGGCAAGAAGGTGCCGAACATCACCCCTGACCCGACCACCGGCATCGGGAAGTGGAGCGAGGCTGACATCCTCAATTTGCTGAAGGATGGGCAGACGCCGGAGTTCGACTTTGTCGGCGGCGCGATGAAGGAGGTCGTCGACGATACCGCGCGTCTGAGCGACGACGACCGCCGTGCGATCGCGGTCTTTCTCAAGAACGTGCCGACGAAGCCCTTCGAGGGAAACCGATAATCGAAATTTTCTTTCGGTACTGGACGGCGCTACGTGCTCTCCTATGATGGCTTCGCGGGTCGGCCCTCGGCTGTCTCGCGCTTACGGGATCGGTGAACCAATCGCCGCCGCGGGTCGTTCTCGGCGGGGGGCACGGAGCGGGTCTTTGGCGCGCGCGCGATCGGATAAAAGCTTGACCCGTTTCGACCGGATCGCACTGGTCCTGTCCGGCGGCGGCGCGCTCGGCGCCTACCAGGCCGGCGCCTATGCCGGTCTCGAGCAATGTGGCGTCCGTCCCAACTGGCTGGCCGGCACCGCGATTGGCGCGATCAACGCCGCGATCATCGCCGGCAGCCTGCCGCACGAACGCGTCGCCCGGTTGCGCCATTTCTGGCAGGAGCTGAGCTGCTGCACGGTCACCGGTCGCCGCGGCGCGCTGATGCGGCGGGCACGTGCGGCGGCGGTGCGCGTGGCCGGCCGGTCTCGGGATGGCGGCGCGTCGGCCGAATTCGACGACCCGATCGTGCCGGTGGCGCGGCTGCGCGAGCTCGTCGGACAGGTCGTCGATTTCGATCGGCTCAATTCGGGCGCCGTGCGGCTGGTGCTCGGCGCGATCAATCTTGCGACCGGCGCCGAGACGTTCTTCGACAACGACCGTCACGTCCTTGGCCTCGATCATGTCCTGGCCGGGGCGGCGCTCCCCGGGTTGCCGCCGGTCGTCATCGAACGCCAGCGTTATGGCGGCAGCGCGATATCGGTGTCGGCGCTCGACGACGCGCGTCCGGCCGATACCTTATGCTTCGTGATCGACGGCTACGACCCGGCTCCCGGCGCGCGCGGCGGGCTCAGCCGTTCGGCTCGGGAGATCGCGGCCTTGCAGCGCAACCACGACCTGCGGCGCATGATCGCGCTGCTCGGCGAGCGACTGCCGCCGAGCTCGCGCGCCGAGGCCGACATCCGCAAATGCCTCGCCGAAGCGAGCAATGCGACGATGACGATCCTGCATCTGGTGCATGACGGCAACGCCGTGGACCTCCGCGCCAAGACCGCGGATTTCTCGCCGGCGTCGCTGATGCGGCGCTGGCAGGCCGGCGAGACCGATGTGGTGACCGGCCTCGCGCATCCCCGCTGGCTGGCGCCGCCGCCGCGCCGGCTCGGGGTCGTCGTGCATGAGCTGCGCGGCGGCGTGGCCGCCCCGCCGCGCTAGCCGCTGCCGCGGTTCAACCTAGGGGCCAAGGCCGGCCGCAATTTCCAGGTCAGTGGCAGCGTCACCAGCACGACGGCCGCGATCAGCAGCATCATCACCGTGACGTCGGCGAGGTCGCTGGCGGCGCCGTACACGACCGGCGCCAACGCGCCGGCGCCGACCCCGCCGGTATAGAAGATGCTGAATGCGCGCTGCCGGCGCTCGGGCGAGACCAGCTCCGGCACCGTGCCGTAGAGCACCGACGAGGTGCCGTTGAGCGCCAGCCCGATCAGCGGCAGCACCGCGAGCCCGGCATAGAGCGGCAAGGGCAGCAGCGCGAGGATGCTGAACGCGGTCAGCCCCTCGGTCAGGAAGACCGCGGCAACGACGCCGAGCCTCGTACCGAGCCAGCCGCACACCAGCTTGCCGGCGGCGCCGCCGGTGAAAATCAGGGTCAGCGCGATGCCGATCGTCGGCAGGTCGGCGCCCTTGCGCTGCAGCAGAAACGGCAGGAAGGTCAGGAAGCCCATGCGGGTCGCACTGTCGATCATCGCGATCGACAGCAGCAGCGGAAAGCCGCCGCGGCCGGCGGTCGCCGGGATATCGGTGGTGCTCTGCTCGGTGGCGGGCGCGGCGCTCCGCCCCGGCAGGCCGCGTACCGCCAGGATCGCTGCGGCGGCGGCGAGCCCGACGATGCCGATCACCATCGTCGCGGCCCGCCACGGCATCAGCGTCAGCAGCCAGGCGGTCGCCGCGGGGAACGCCATCTTCCCGAGATCGCCGGAGAAATTATAGGTCGCCAGCGCCTGCCGCGAACGCGCCCCGGTAAAGGCCTGCGCCACCAGATTGGCGCCGATCGGGTGCTGTACGCTCGAGCCGATGCCGCCGACGACCAAGGCGACCGCCAAAATCGCGAAGCCGGCGCTAGCGCCGGCCAGGAGATAGCCGATGCCGGCGAGCGCGGTGCCGACGCCGAGCAGCAGCGGCCCGCCGATCCGCTCGGCGACAAAGCCCGACGGCACCTGGAAACCGGCCATCGCGCCGGCGTAGAGCGCGCGCAGCAACCCGACTTCGGCATAGCCGAGGCCGAACTCGGCCTGCCACAGCGGCAGCAGCACATAGAGCAGGTCGGTAAAACCGTCATGCAGGATGTGGGCGCCGCCGGCCACCGCCATCGTGCGCCGCTCCGGCGCTGCGATCTTGTCAAACGCGGCAGTGATAAAGGACATCAGGCGGCCTGCCGCGGTGAAGGTGCAGATTGTTTCAGCTTTATGACGGCGATGTCCAGCCAAGAGCCGGTGCGGCTGCTATGCGACGAAATGCTGGCGCGGCTCGGCCGCTGGCTGCGCGCCGCCGGCTACGACACCGAGATCGCCGGCGGCGGCGCGCCAGACGGGGCGCTGGTCGTGCATTGCGCCGCCGAGGGCCGGGTGCTGTTGACCCGCGACCGCCACCTCGCCGAAGTGGCCGCCGCACGCGCGGTGCCGGTGCTGCGTCTTGCCGAGAGCGGCATCGAGGCGCAAGCGCGGAACCTGCGGCAACAGCTCGGCATCGACTGGCAGCGCGACCCGTTCACTCGCTGCCTCGTCGACAACACGCCGCTCGCTCCCGCACCGCCCGAGGCGGCGACGCAAGTGCCGCCGACATCGCGCGCCGCCGGCGGTCCCTTGCGCCTGTGCCCGTCTTGCGGCCGGCTCTATTGGCCCGACGGCCATGTCCGCCGCATGCTGACCCGGCTCTCGTCGTTCGCAGGTGAGTGATGGTGATGCTGTCTAATTGGGAGCCATGCGTAGCGCCAGCTCGCGCAGCCGTTCCTGATCTTCCGCCGAAAACGCGCGCCGCAGCAAATAACGCCAGCCGCGGGGCTTGACCTTCAGCCAGAATACGCGCCGCTCGGGTTTGACCTTCACGATGTTCGACCACGGCAAGAGACTCTCCGCGCCCAAACCGTCGATCCGCCGAATGCCGGTCTCGTCGATGATCCAGGTGAACGTGCGGCGGTCGGTGCCGGCGCGCCACAACGCGAACCAAGGCAACACAACAACCCGCAGCAGCACGACCAACACGAGCATCCCGACGATGGCGCCACCCATTAACGCGAGTGTGTCGCGCAGGCTCGCGATCACGAGGTCGGCGGTGCCGGATTCGAGATCGCGCGGCGACACGTCAAGCTCATAGAACAGCCTCCAGAATGAAAACCCAATGAATGCGACGAGGATCAACAGCACGATCGCGAACCGCTTCAGGTGCCAGACCAGGATGAACCGGATGAGATCGGAGAGCTCGATCCGGGCGCTGCCCCGGATCGGTCGAAATGGCTGCGTCACGACACCCTCGCTGCTCTCTCGGGCCTGACTTGGGCGACTTTACACGACCTCCGCCGGCTCAAGTTGTAGGGCGGGTGGAGCGCAGCGAAACCCGCCGGAGAGCCCGCAAACTGATCGCGGGTTGCGTGGCCAACTCGCAGCGGCGGTTATGCTTCAGAACACGCTCCAATTTTGGGCCGAGATCGGACCTCAGGCCACGGCGGACTGATGACACGATTGCGCCGTTTTCTGATCTCCCCCGAGGCTTTCTGCGTCGTGAATCGTAACGGTTAATGACCCCTCGCGTGTAACGCGGGAATGGCTGGAATGGGGCAAGAGTGGTACTGGTTCTAACCGCTCGGATTGGCTGCACGACACCCGAAGGCAGAAATTCGACCCGAGCAATTCGTCAGCGCGCGACTGTCACTCCCGCAGCATCGCTGCAACCTCGTCGAGGCTGCGGATGCGGGCGTACATTTTCATCGCCTTGTCGAGGCTGTAGGCGTGGGCGGCGGCATCGCCGCCCCAGCAGCATTCGCGCACCACAATGGACGCGATATCGCGGTTGAAGGCTTCGCGCACGCTGGTTTCGACACCGCGATTGGTGGCGCCGCCGCCGAAGATGATCGTGTCGCGGCGCAACATGTGCAAAAGCTCGGCGACACCGGTTCCGTAAAAGGCGCTCGGCCGGCGCTTCAGGAACACATAGTCCTCGGCGCGCGGGGCGATCTCGTCGGGGAACCCCGCCTCGTCCGTGCCCTCGACGGCGTTGGTCAGCGGCGGCACGCCGGTCTCGGCCGACAGGTCGGTCGGCAGCATCACGACATCGGCGCCGTCGGCGCGGCTGACCGGCGTCGTGTAGATGATCGGCACACGAGCCGCCCGTGCCGCGGCGATCATCCGCACCCAGGCACCGAGCACCGGGCGCATCGCCTCCCGCCGCGCCGGGTCGGGCGGGGTCAGCGCGCGCCGGCAGACATCGTAGGCGATCAGCGCGGTGCGGCCATGATCGATGCGTTCGGGTTTGGCCATCGCAAACCTCCTGGGCTCAGGCGGACACGGTATCTCTTTGGCGACTGTAGCCCGCGTGCGTTCCGCATCAAACCTGGCGTCAAGCGATTGCCGGGGCGGCCAGGAACACCGTGGATTTTCTGGTTTTGTTCTTGCGCTGGCGCGTTAGGCTGCCCACATCAGGCGGGCGGCGACGGGTACCGCGCGGGGGCAGGCATTCCGGGAGTGTTCATGGCGCCGGGAATTTCCCTGTTAAAGGCGAAAAAATTCCCTGTTCTGAGGGAATTTCGCGGTGCCGGAGGCAACGCCGCAGAAACTGTGACGCAGCCTCGCAGTGTCACAGTTTCACCGCGACTCGTGGAATATGCCCCGGAAGGCCCGCCAGAACCTGTGACGCAGCCTCACAGTGTCACAGTTTCACCCCGGCCTTGAGGGACGGCCCGCGGGCAGGCGAGCCGGAAACTGTGACGCGGTCCCGCAGTCTCACAGTCTCACAGCGGCGGGAACAAGCCCCGGCGAGGGCCCGCCAGAACCTGTGACGCAGCCTCACAGTGTCACAGCTTCACAATCCGGCGCAGGGAATTACCGGGCACCCGTGTCTCGGCGTTGAGTTCGCGCCGTTGCCGGGGCAAGCTTCCGTGCAACAGCGGGAGGAAAGGCGATGGCGATCGAGCGGATGCTGACCGAGGAATTGCCGGCGCGGGTCTTGGTCGCGCGGGTGCTGGCCGAGGCCGGGATCGAATACGTCTTCGGCATCTCCGGCGGGCATACCGGCCGCATCATCGCCGGCCTGTCGCAGCACCAGAACCAGATCCGCACCGTGCTGGTGCGCGAGGAATCGCTGGCCGGGGTCATGGCCGAGGTCTATGGCCGGCTGACCCGCAAGCCCGGCGTGATGATCGGTCAGGGTCCGTGGGTGCTCGGCAACGGGCTGATCGGCACGCTCGAAGCTTACCTCTCGTCGTCGCCGATGATCCTCTTGACCGATTTCAGCGACGCGCCGCATTTCCAGCTGCACGCGCCCTATCAGCAGGCAACCGGCGATTACGGCAGCTGGGACGCGCGCCGCGCCTTTGGCGGCGTCACCAAGCAGGTGATG
>DATARH010000106.1:0-23398 GCA_036264235.1 Allostellaceae bacterium | reverse complement strand
TCGCGCTGCTGCGGGTGATCGACCCGCTCGGCTTCAAGCTCGCTATCGGGATCATCCTGTTGGTCTGGTGCCCGACGATGCTGCTGGCGCGGTCGCTGCCGCAGGTGACCGGCGGCGGCAAGTGGGCCGATGCCGGCGCCGGCTGGGTCGGCGGGATCATGGGCGGCCTCGGCGGGCTGACCGGCCCGGCGCCGACGCTGTGGTGCGCGTTGCGCGGCTGGAGCCGCGACACCCAGCGCGCGGTGTTCCAGAGCTTCAACCTGGTGATGCAAACGGTGACCATGGCGGCCTATGTCGCGACCGGGACGATCGACGCCGCGGCGGTGTGGATGTTCGCGATCGTCGCGCCGGCGATGCTGGTGCCGACGCTGATCGGCGCCAGGCTGTACCAGCGGTTCAGCGATGCCGGGTTCCGACGGCTCGTCCTGTGGCTGCTGACCGCGTCGGGCGCGATGCTCGTGCTGTCGAGCCTGCTGCTGCGGCTCTGAACCATGCCGCCCAATCGCCGGCTGCATCGGGGAACTTTTGGTCGCCGATTGCGTGTAGCAGTTGCCGCGATCCCGGGCATTCCCATGTTAGCGGTGCCCGGGCCAGGGATGTTTTTATGCCGCCGCTCGATCCGCCTCTCGATGGCACCTCTGCCGACCAGCCGCATCCCGCAGAGGGCGAGACGCCGCGCCTCAAACTGCACATTCCGGCGCATCAGCCGCTGCCCGGCCAGCGGCCCGATTTCAGCTATCTGCCGCGGCTGCCGGCCGGCACCGTCGAGCGGCCGGACATCGGCGTGCGCGCGACCGAGACGCACCACCTCGCCTACTCGCTGATCCGCGTCCTCGACGACGACGGCAAGGCGGTTGGGCCGTGGGACCCGCAACTCGACCCGGAAACGCTGCGGCGCGGCTTGCGCGCGATGATGCTGACCCGCGCCTATGACGATCGGATGTACCGGGTGCAGCGCCAGGGCAAGACCTCGTTCTACATGAAATGCACCGGCGAGGAGGCGATCGGGGTCGGCCAGGCCTTTGCGCTGGCGCCCGACGACATGTGCTTCCCGACTTATCGCCAACAGGGCATCCTGATCGGCCGCGGCTGGCCGATCGTCGACATGATGTGCCAGGTCTATTCGAATGCGCGGGACCGCCTAAAAGGCCGGCAGCTGCCGGTGCTGTATTCGGCGCGCGACGCGGCGTTCTTCTCGATCGCCGGCAATCTCGGCAACCAGTACCCGCAGGCGGTCGGCTGGGCGATGGCCTCGGCCTATAAGGGCGATCGGCGGATCGCGGCCTCGTGGATCGGCGAAGGCTCGACCGCCGAACCGGATTTCCACCACGCGCTGACCTTTGCCGCGGTGTACCGCGCGCCGGTCGTGCTGAACGTCGTCAACAACCAGTGGGCGATCTCCTCGCATCAGGAGATCGCCGGCGGCGAGACCGCGACCTTCGCGGCGCGGGCGATCGGCTTCGGCCTCGCCTGCCTGCGGGTCGACGGCAACGACTTCCCGGCCGTGTACGCCGCGACCAAATGGGCCGCCGAGCGGGCGCGGGCCAATCACGGCGCGACGCTGATCGAATTGTTCACCTATCGCGCCGCCTCGCATTCGACGAGCGACGACCCGAGCCGCTACCGGCCCGAGGACGAGTGGCAGAACTGGCCCTATGGCGACCCGGTCCCGCGCCTGTCGCGGCACCTGACCTTGCGCGGCGAGTGGTCGCCGGAGCGGCACAAACAGCTCGAAGGCGAGCTCGTCGACGAGGTGCGCGAGGCCGGCCGCGAGGCCGAGAAATACGGCACGCTCGATCAGGGGCCGAATTACAGCGCCAAGACGATGTTCGAGGACGTGTTCAAGGAGATGCCCTGGCATCTGCGCCGGCAGCGGCAGGAATTCGGGGTTTAGCGCGATGCCAGCGATGACGATGGTGCAGGCCATCAACTCGGGACTCGACGTGATGCTCGGACGCGACCCCGACGTGCTGATCTTCGGCGAGGATGTCGGGTTTTATGGCGGCGTCTTCCGCTGTACCGAGGGCTTGCAGAAGAAATATGGCGAGCAACGCGTGTTCGACACGCCGATCGCCGAAGGCGGCATGCTGGCGACCGCGGTCGGCATGGGCGCCTACGGCCTCAGGCCGATCGTTGAGGTGCAGTTCGCCGATTACATCTATCCCGGCTACGACCAACTGGTGTCGGCGGCGGCGCGATTGCGCTACCGCTCGGGCGGCGAATTCTGGGCGCCGATCACCGTGCGCGCGCCATGCGGCGGCGGCATCTTCGGCGGCCAGACGCACAGCCAAAGCCCGGAGGCGCTGTTTACCCATGTCTGCGGCCTGAAGACGGTGATGCCTTCGAACCCGTATGACGCCAAGGGGCTGCTGATCAGCGCCGTCGAGGATGACGACCCGGTGATCTTTTTCGAGCCGAAACGGCTCTATAACGGACCGTTCGACGGCCACCCCGACCGGCCGGCCACCTCCTGGGCGCAGCACCCGCAGAACGAGGTGCCGGACGGGCACTACACCGTGCCGCTTGGCAAGGCGGCGGTGGTGCGCGAGGGCGGCGCGGTAACGGTGCTGGCCTACGGGACGATGGTGCATGTCGCGCTGGCGGCGGTCGAGGAGACCGGGATCGATGCCGAGATCATCGATCTGCGCTCGCTGCTGCCCCTCGACATCGACACGGTCGTCGATTCGGTGAAGAAGACCGGCCGGTGCGTCATCGCGCACGAGGCGACCCGCACCTGCGGCTATGGCGCCGAGTTGGCGGCCCTGGTGCAGGAGCACTGTTTCTATCACCTTGAGGCCCCGATCGTGCGGGTGACCGGCTGGGACACGCCCTATCCGCATGCCTTCGAATGGGCCTATTTCCCCGGGCCGCAGCGGGTGGCGGACGGGCTGCGCCGCGCCCTCGAAGGCTGAGCGCGGGGCGGGGGCGGGACCGGTGGACCAGCGGACCTACAACGCCGTCACCGGGGCGCTGTTTCTGATCGTGGCGCTGCTTCACCTGTTGCGAATTGTCTTTGGTTGGGGCGCCGAGATCGGCGGCCTCGGCATTCCGATCTGGGCGAGCTGGCTGGGGCTGCTCGTCGCCGGTGCCTTCGCCTATTTCGGCCTCCGGCAAAACCTTCGGACCTGAGATGGGCCAGTACGTCATCAAGATGCCAGACCTCGGCGAGGGCGGCACCGAAGCCGAGATCGTCGCCTGGCATGTCAAGGTGGGCGACACGATCCGCGAGGAAGACCCGCTGGTCGACATCATGACCGACAAGGCGACGGTCGAAATCCCGGCGCCGGCTACCGGCAAGGTGGTGGCGCTGAACGGCGCGCCGGGCGAGCGGCGGCCGGTCGGCTCGGAGCTGGCGATGCTGGAAGTCGCCGGCGAGGGCAATGTGGCGGCGGGAGCGGCTTCGCGACCCTCACCCACCGCTCGCTCCGCGAGCAGTCCCCCCTCTCCCGCAATGCGGGAGAGGGAAAAGAAGGGCGACGCGGAGGTCATTCCCCTCTCCCGCATTGCGGGAGAGGGTGGCGAGACCCGCAGGACCGAGCCGGGCGAGGATAGCCGGCCGGTCCTTCCGAGGCGGGGCGGCGGCAAGCCGCTGGCCTCGCCGGCGGTGCGCAAGCGGGCGGTGGATCTGGGGATTGAGCTGCGCTTTGTGCCGGGCAGCGGCCCCGCCGGGCGGATCACCCAGGACGATCTCGATGCCTATGCCGCCGGACAATCGCAACCGGCGCCCACATCGGGCGGGTTGGCGCGGCGCGACGGCGTCGAGGATGTGCCGATCACCGGCTTGCGCCGGATCATCGCCGAGCGGCTGCAGCTCTCGAAGCGGCAAATCCCGCATTTCTCGTATATCGAGGAGGTCGACGTCACCGCGCTGGAGGAGTTGCGGACGCATCTCAACGCCGAGGCCGGCGAGCGGCCGCATCTCACGGTGATGCCGTTCCTGATGCGGGCGATCGCCCGCGCCGTTGTCGAGCACCCGCAGGTCAACGCCCGCTTCGACGGCCAGAAGGGCGTGCTGCACCGGCATGCGGCGGTTCATATCGGCGTTGCGACTCAGACCGAGGGCGGGCTGATGGTGCCGGTGGCGCACCATGCCGAGGCGCTCGATCTGTGGCAGGCCGCCGCCGAGGTGGCGCGGCTCGCCGAGGCGGCGCGCGCCGGGAGGGCGACGCGCGAGGAGCTGACCGGCTCGACGATCACCGTCACCAGCCTCGGCGCGCTCGGCGGCATCGCCGCGACGCCGGTCATCAACTATCCGGAAGTCGCGATCGTCGGCGTCAATCGGATCGTCGAGCGGCCGGTCGTGCGGGACGGACAGGTGGTGGTGCGCAAGATGATTAACCTCTCGTCGTCATTCGATCATCGTATCGTCGATGGCTGGGAGGCGGCGTCGTTCATCCAGCGCGTCAAGGCCTATTTGGAACAGCCGGCGACGCTGTTCATCGGCTGAAGGGCTAGGCTAAGCGATGGCGGAGACCCTGCGCCCGCACGTGCTCGTGGTCGGTGGCGGCCCTGGCGGCTATGTCGCGGCGATCCGGGCGGGCCAACTCGGCCCCGACACGGTGCTGGTCGAAGAAGGGCGGCTCGGCGGCACCTGCCTGGTGCGCGGCTGCATCCCGTCGAAGGCGCTGATCCACGCCGCCGACCGGTTCGCCGCGGTGGCCGGAGCGGTCGAGGGTGACACGCTCGGCATTCGCATCGCGGCGCCGCCGGCGCTCGATTTCGGCCGGACCGTGGGATGGAAGGACGGCATCGTCGATCGTCTTGTGCGCGGCGTTGCGACCTTGTTAGTGCGCGCCAAGGTGCGGGTGCTGCAGGGCTGGGCGGTGTTCTCCGACGCCAAGACCTGCACCGTAGAGACGGCACAGGGCACGGTCGAAATCCACGCCGAAAATGTGATCCTCGCGACCGGTTCCGAGCCGGCCGCGCTGCCGGGGCTCAACTTCGGCGGCAAGGTGATCTCCTCGACCGAGGCGCTGTCGCTGCCCGAGGTGCCGAAGCGGCTGGCGGTGATCGGCGCCGGCTATATCGGGCTCGAACTTGGCACCGCCTTCCGCAAGCTCGGCGCCGAGGTGACGGTGATCGAGGCCGAAGAGCGGGTGCTGCCGCGCTACGACGCGCAGCTTACGGCGCCGGTCCGGCGCTGGTTCGAACGCGCCGGGGTGACGCTGCATCTCGGGGCGCGGGTCGGCGGGCTCGACGACAAGGGCGAGCTGACCGTGACGCTGAAGGACGGCAGCCGGATCGCGGTAGCCGCCGACACGATCCTGCTGACCGTCGGGCGGCGGCCGCGGATCGACGGCTGGGGCATCGAGACGATGGGGCTCGACCTGGAGGGGCGGTTCGTCCGGGTCGACGAGCAATGCCGCACCGCGGTGCGCAATGTCTGGGCGATCGGCGACCTCGTCGGCGAGCCGATGCTGGCGCATAAGGGTTTTGCCCAGGGAGCGATGGTCGCCGAGATCATCGCCGGCGCGCGGCGGCGGTTTGCCCCGACGGCGATCCCGGCGATCTGCTTCACCGATCCTGAGATCGTCACCGTCGGGCTGTCGCCGGAGGAGGCTGCCGCCGCCGGGCAAGACGCTGCGACGGCGGTGTTCCCGCTGGCCGCCAATGGCCGGGCGCTGACGCTGGAGGCGGGCGAGGATGCCGGGTTCGTGCGGGTCGTGTTGCGGCGCGACGATCAGCGCGTGCTGGGGGTCCAGGCGGTTGGGCGCGACATCGCCGAGTTCGCCGGCGAATTCGCGCTGGCGCTCGAGATGGGCGCGGTGCTCGACGACCTCGCCGGCACGATCCACGCGCACCCGACGCTCGGTGAGGCCTTCCACGAGGCGGCCCATCTCGGCCTCGGCCACCCGCTGCATATTTGAGGAGAGCTGATGCAAACCGATCCCGATTGTATCTTCTGCAAGATCGTCGCCGGCCAGATCCCGTGCTTCAAGCTCTACGAGGACGGCGAGACGCTTGCCTTTATGGACATCAACCCGGTGCATGACGGGCATTGCCTGGTGATCAGCAAGGCGCACCACCCGACCGTGTTCGACATCGACCCGGAGGCATTCGCGGCGGTGTCGCGCGCGGTGGTGAAGATCGCTGGCGCGGTGAACAAGGCGGTGGCGCCGGACGGGCTCAACCTGGTGCAGTCGAACGGTCCCGGCGCGGCGCAATCGGTGCCGCATTTCCATGTGCATGTGCTGCCGCGCCGGCTCGGCGATGAGCTGAAGGTGAATTGGGAATTGAAGCCCGGCGACCGCGACCGCATCGCCGCCGTGGCGGAACGGATCCGCGCCCATCTTTGATGACATCCAAGCCCGCCGCGGATTTCGCTTGAGCCGGCGGACGGTTCGGCGCGTATCATTTCCCTACCACCTTCGGGGGAGGAGACGATGCGTGCACTTCGCGTCGTTGCCGCGGGCCTGGCCGCGGCACTGATCGTCGCGGCGGCGCCGCTCTTGGCGCAGGCACCGAAGCCGCCGCAGAGCGATCCAGCAACTGTTGCGATTGACGGCGACGATATCGGCGGCGTCGTGACCAGCCGGTTCGGACTGGAGGCCGGCGTCTGGGTGATCGCCGAGACCCGCGATCTCGGCACCCGTTTCGCGAAGATCGCGGTGACCGACGAGCGCGGCCGCTATGTTGTCCCCGACCTGCCAAAGGCGAAATACCGCGTTTGGGTGCGCGGCTATGGCCTTGTCGACTCGAAGAAGCTCGACGCCGAGCCCGGCCAGCATCTCGATCTTGAGGCCGAGGTCGCCCCGAACCTCGCCGCCGCGGCGCAGTACTACCCGGCGGCCTATTGGTATTCGATGCTCAAGATCCCGGACAAGAGCCGCTTCCCCGGCACCGGCGATAAGGGCAACGGCATCCCGGAGAATTTCAAGACGCAGGATCAGTGGCTGAACTTCATCAAGACCAACGGCTGCGGCAACTGCCACCAGCTCGGCAATTACGCGACGCGGACGATCTCGGCGAAGCTCGGCGAATTCGACTCGTCCCACGACGCCTGGGCCTTCCGGCTGTCGGTCGGCCCGGCCGGGCACGACATGGTGCGCTTTATCACCGAGCTAATGACGCCGGATGGCGGCCAGCTGGCGGCGCTGGCCGATTGGACCGACCGGATCAAGGCCGGCGAGTTGCCGAGCCGCAGCCCGCCGCGACCGGTCGGGGTCGAGCGCAATGTGGTCGTCACCGTGCGCGACTGGCTCGATCCGAAGCATTATCTGCATGATCTGACCACGACCGACCGGCGCAAGCCGACCGTCAACGGCTACGGCCCGATCTATGGCGACACCGAGCTGTCGAGCAGCGAACAGCCGGTGCTCGACCCGGTGAAGAACGTCAACTGGACGATCCTGCCGCCGGTGCGGCCCGGCACGCCGGGTTCGGAACTGGCCAACGAGGTCGTGGCGCCATCACCCTATTGGGGGATGGAGCAAGTCTGGAACAGCAAGGTCAACGCGCACACCTCGGTGATGGACCAGGACGGGCGCGTCTATTGGGCGGCGCAGAGCCGGCCGCCGAACGACATCCCGGACTATTGCAAGAAGGGCTCGCCGCTGCGTTCGGCGCAGCTCTATCCGCTGGAGTTCAAGCGTGAAGGATTCTTTCAGAACTCGCGGCAGGTCACGATCTACGAGCCGAAGACCCAGAAATTCACCACGATCGACACCTGCTTCGGAACGCATCACCTGAACTTCGCCGAGGACGCCAACAACACGCTGTGGCTCAGCAACAACACGCAGGGCGACGCCGCGGTGGTCGGCTGGGTCAACACCAAGCTGTTCTGGCAAACCGGCGATGCGGCGAAGGCGCAGGGCTGGACGCCGCTGATCGTCGACACGGTCGGCAACGGCAAGCGCACCGCGAGCTGGAACGAGCCGGGCAAGCCGGCCGACCCAGCCAAGGACACGCGCATCCCGCAGGCGATGTATGCGATTTCCTGGTCGCCGGCCGATGGGACGATCTGGGGGTCGAATCTGGGCCATCCCGGCTATGTGATCCGGCTGGCGCCGGGCGCGAACCCGCCGGAGACGGCGCTCGCCGAGATCTACAAGGTGCCGCTGCCCGGCTTCGGCATCCGCGGCATGGATATCGACCGCAACGGCGTCGCCTGGCTGCCGCTCGACAGCGGCCATCTCGCCAGCTTCGACCGCAGGAAATGCAAGGGACCGCTGAACGGGCCGGGCGCCGAGAAGGGCGAGAAATGCCCCGAGGGCTTCACCTTCTATGCGCTGCCGGGACCGGGCTTCCAGGGCGACCCCGGCGCCGAAGAGAACCCGTATTACGTCTGGGTCGACCAGCAGAACATCCTGGGGCTCGGCGCCAATGTGCCGTTCGAGACCGGCAACCAGTCGGATTCGCTGCACGCTCTGGTCGGCGGCCAGTTCGCCGAATTGCGGGTGCCCTACCCGATGGGGTTCTTCGCCAAGGGCTTGGAAGGCCGCATCGACGACCCGAAAGCCGGCTGGAAGGGCCGCGCGCTGTGGGCGACCTCGGGCAACCGCACCCCGTTCCACATCGAGGGGATCGACGCGCCGGCGCCGGGCGCGCCGGGCAATACGCCGGAGACGCTGTCGCGCCCGCTGGTCGTCGAGTTCCAGCTGCGCCCCGACCCGCTGGCGCATTGACTTTGATGTGTCACCCCGGCGAAAGCCGCAATTCGGCGCCCCCGCTAACCCGAAGACGGTCAGCAGCTCGCGCACCAGCGGAACCGCAGGGAGCGTCCCCGGGCCGATGTGGAAGGCGCGATTGTCACTTCAACGGACCGTCGCGTCACATATTGGCTTGACGGCGGTCGCTAGGTTTTCCGCCGCGCTACGAATGTCTGGCAGCGATGGGAGTGTCTTAAAACCAGTGCGGATGTATCGAAACTCATAACTCGTAGCATAGGGATCGAGTAGCGATACGACCTCCGCGATCACGAGTGACGGAGCCGCGTCCAACATGATGTCGCGCGCGAGGCACTCGTTCCAAAGTTTTTGCAGGGAGTGGCCGAACAACTCCCGATTCCTCAGCTTCGCGGCCGAGACGCCTCGCGCACGCAAAAACGCCTTGAGCGTCAACTCGATGGCATGGCTGTACAGGTAATAGATCGGCATGTTGAAGCGCAGCTTCAGTTCGCCGGCGCAGCGGGCGCGGTGCGCATGCCGTGCGGCGTCCAAGAAGGCCCCGCCGGAAAGAAATAGCGCAATGGGTAGCGAGCGATCGCTCGGCATTTTAGCTGGCACCCCCTAACGTCTTCGCAACCATGCTGGCAGAGCGTCCCGATCGAGGTCACGCTGGCCGAGCATGCCGACGACGAGGAACGCTGCGAAGGCTATAGCCGCCGCTCCCCACCCTTTGTCGATATGGGACATCGCAAAATCGCCAGCGCCCCAGGCCGCAGCCAACGCTATGGCCGTCACCGACCAGTTGCAAAGCCTGCCGACCCGCCGATCAATACGGTCCAGCGCGTGCATCAACCCGCGCCATTCATCCTCGGTAATGTGATGTTCGCGCGAGGGCGGTCGCGGCACGCCGAACGCGCGCTCCAGTTCTTCGTCAGTCGCCATGATGGCCCCCTCCCTGGACTCCGCGTCCTGCCGAACCTCGCTCTGACCGGCAGGAGCCTTTTCGTTTCAGCTTCTGCTCGGCTCGCGAGCAGGCCTTTGGCCTCGGCCCAGCTTGGGAAAACTCTCGCAGCCGTCCCGCGAAGTAAACCGAAACACGCCGATGCGGCCGGAGCAGCAGAGCCGTGGGTCCCGACCTGCGGCGTTGGTGAGGTCTATTCTTGGAAATCCTCGTCGCGCAGGACGATCGGCTCGCCATGCGGGGTGCGGTCGGCGGCGCGGTCCCAGGCGTCGCGATAGCGGGCGAGGGTCGCCGGGTCGGCAATGCGCTTCTCGGCGACGAGGCGTTCGAGGGCGGCGAGCCAGTGCCGGTAATAGGTGTCGCCGCGGTCGGGGTCTCCCGATTTCTGGGCGCGGGCGATCTCCTCGGCCAGGGTTTGGGTCCATTCCGGCCAGGTAAAAAGGCCCTGCTTGTGCAGCGCGACGGTCAGCGCGAAGGCCTGCGCCTCCCAGGGTTCGCGGAAGACCGGCCCGTCCGGGCCGGTCGGCAGGCCGGGGACCGGAACATCGAGTTTTTCGGCAGTCACGGCGCCGAGAGATATGGCTCGAAAGCCTCGATCGACACCTTGGTCGTCGGGTCGGCGTCGTCGCCCCACAATTCACGACCGGTGAAGACCACCGTGTAGAGCCATTGCGGGTGGTCGCCCTCGCCGATCGCCGCGGTGTCGGGATAGACGTGACAGCCGCGGATCGCCTCGATCGTGCCGAGCTTGCCGCGGGCATAGGGCGGCAGCCTGGTGTGGGTCTTCGGGTGGTTGTTTCGGGTGCGCACCGGGTCGCCGACCGCGAATTTCGCGGGCGCGGAGGCCGGCCGCTCGAAATGCCCGCCGCGCATCGCCTTGGCGTCCTCGACCGTGAGCTTGCGGTTGAGGCGACGGCCGGGGCGCAACGAGCGGCCGGCGGCGATCTCGTCCTCGCCGACGAGGCCATGCGCGAGGAGGCGGCGTTCGAGGCCGAGAAACCAGCGCTGGTAATAGGAGGCGGCGAGATAGGTCAGCGGCGGCAGGGTTTCCAGCGAGGCGCGGCCGCCGTCGATCGTCCACAACCCGGCGACGCCCATCGCCCGCTGCAGCGCCAGCACCCGGCCCTCCCACGGCTCGTGGAACACCGGCTCGTTCGGCTCCGGCACCACCGGGCCGAAGCCGTGCGTGCCGCCCATATCGTGGATCGAATTGGTCATGCGCCGACCTCGTCCGGCCGCTTGGCGAGGCCGGTGCCGACCATGCTGTCGCGAGTGACGAGGGTCGCGAGGCGGTCCTCGCTCCAGCCCTCGGTGCCGCTCGGGCGCTGCGGCAGCACCAGGAAACGGGTCTCGGCGGTCGAGTCCCAGATGCGGATCTCGGTGTCGGGCGGCAGGGTGACGCCAAAATCGGCCAGCACGCTGCGCGGCTCGATCACCGCGCGCGAGCGGAACGGCGCCGATTTGTACCAGACCGGCGGCAGGCCCAGCACCGACCACGGGTAGCAGGAACACAGCGTGCAGACGACGAGGTTGTGCACCTTGTCGGTGTTCTCGAGCGCGATCAGATGCGCGGAGGCGAGGGTGTCACCCTCGCCGGGCGTATTCGCCGCGGCGGTCGCGTCGTCGAGCAGGCGTTTTTTGAAGTCGTGGTCGGCCCAGGCGCGGGCGACGATGCGGGCGCCGATATGCGGGCCGATGCGGGTCTCGGCGGTCTCGACGATCTGGTCGAGCGCCGCCGGATCGACATAGCCCTTCTCGGTCAGGATCGTTTCGAGCGCGCGCACCCGCAACTGCACATCCGACAGCTCCGAGCCGTGATCGTGGCCGTGAGAATGGTCATCGGGGCGGGACATGGAGGTCTCCTGATTCAGGCGACGTCGCGCTGGTGCTTCGGGTCGTAATTGGCGTCGTACCAATAGGCCTGCCAGTCGGCGTAGGTGATCGGCGGCCAGCGCGGCGGGTTGCCGGGGCCGGCGCAGCTCGGCAGGCATTCGATCACCTGGTCGAAGCGCGGCCCCAGGAAGAATGGAATCGCATAGCGGTCGCGGCCAATCGGCGGCAGGGCGCGGTGCGGCGTCGATTTGAGGCGGGCATTGCTCCAGCGGTGCAGCATGTCGCCGGAATTGACCGCGAACGAATTCGGCACATAGGGCACATCGACCCAGTCGCCGCCATTGGATCCATTTGGCGGCAGGCGGATCTGCAGGCCGGGCACCTCGGTCTGCGCCAGGAAGGTCATGAAGTTGCTGTCGGTGTGCGGCGCGATGCCGAACTGGTTCGGCTCCGCCTTCACTGGCGGATAGTGCGACAGCCGGAAGGTGAACTGGCTGTCGGTGAAGGCCTGGTCGAACCAATCGGGCGGCAGGTCGAGCGCGGCGGCGACTACCGGCAGGAATCGGCGGGCGAAGGCGTCCATCGCATCGGTGTATTCGAGCACATGGGCGCGGAAGCCGGGCAGCGTGGCCTCTGCCGGCCATTGGTTCGGGCCGACAAAGCGGCGGCCGGAGCGGCGCAGCGGGTCGTCGGGCGGCCGCTCGCGCTTGACGAAGAATGCCTCGTTGAGATCGCCCTCGGTGTTGTCGTTGAGGTCGGAGGTGCGGACCGCATAGCGGCCCATCACCATATAGCCGTTGATGTGCTCGTTAAGTTTGAGCGCCAGCTTCGCCGGCATCGGCAATTGGTGAAAGCGGCGCGCCGCGTCGAAGGTGCGGGCGATCAGCGGCGGCGGCACATCATGGCCGGTCAGCACGAAAAAGCCGACAGTGGTCAGCGCCTCCTGCACCTCGCGGGCGGCGCGGGCCAGCGCACCGGGACGGCCGGCGAGGGTGTCGGCGACATCGATAACCGGGATCACGCTCATTTGCGGCTCCGGACCTTGGTTCACCAGCGGCCGGCAAGGCACCCCGTTCGGCGCGTGCTTACTCGCGCCTGGCGGGCGGGCGCATGGGCGATGCGCCCGGGTCAGTTCAAGCTGCGGATCTTCTTCAGCTCGACCTTCGCCTCGTCGTCGTCGGTCTCGTATTTCACCGGGCACTGGCCCTCGGCATAGGCCTTCTCGGTAATCTGGGCAGGATACCAGCCGCCGTCCTTGTAAAGGACAAGGACCTTGGCGCCGGCCTTGCATTTGCTGACCGCGCTGCCGGGGCCGTCGATCGACCAAGCCATCGTCTTGTCGCGCTCGATGACCACATCCTCGCTCTCGCCCTCGATGCGGGTGATGCACTGGCCGCCGGATTTCGCGGCGTCGCGGGCGGTCGCCGCCCACCATGCATCGTCATGGTAGACGAACAGGCGCCCGCCCGGCTCGCAACCGTCCTTGGCCGGCGTGGCGACGGCAGACGCCTTCGAAGCCGCTGCCGCGGCAGCCGCGGCGGCCGCAGGCCCGGGCGCCGCGGCGGCCGGCGCCGCGCCGGCACCGGCGTAGCTGACGACGATGCCTAGGGATTTGATCGCGTCGTCGGCGGTCTTGATGTCGCTGACCGAGGCTGCCGACGCCTTGTTCGGCGGGTTCAGGGTGACGCGCAGCGCTCCCTTCGGCTGCTTGTAATCGGCGACATAGGCGGCGGCGGCATCGAGGATCGCCTGGGCATCCGGTCCCTGCCCGGTCTTCAGCCCGTCGAGTATGCCCTTGGCCATGCCGACCGCGGCGGTCGGGTCGATGCCCTGCAACTTGGCCGCCGCCGGCACGATTTTCGACAGCAACGAATGGTCTTCATAGACGAAGCTCGCGGTGCGCAACGTCGCCTTGTCCATCGCGTCGCTCGGCTGTCCCGCCGCTTCCGGGCTGACGCCGTCGAGGATCATCGTCAGCTCGAACCGGCCGAGGCCGTTCACGTCGAATTCGAGGCGGTTCAAGGTCAGCGTCTTGCGGTCGGGATCGAGCCGGTAATCGAGCTGAGCGTCGGCCGTCACCTTGTCGATGCCGGCCATTTCCTTGAGGTCGACGCCTTCCGCAGCCTTGCCCTCGATGACGATGCCCTCGGCGCGGACCCGCGCAAAATTGGGAGAGACACCCTTCTCGATCGAGGCGAAATCGAGGTCCTCGACGGTCACCCGCTTGATGTGCACCGGCTCCACCTTCGCGGCGTCCTCCGGCGCCGGTTTCACTGTCACATCCTCGAGCACAAAACCGCTGTCGCCGAGCGCCTTCGCGTTCTTATAGACAAGGCCGTCATGCTTGACCTTCGGCTTCACCAGCGTGTTGAACCGGTCGAGCCCATCGGCCTTCGCCCCGACCGGGACCAGCAGCAACAGAAGCGCGCCGGCCGCCAAGATGCGTGACAACATCATTACCCCCAGAGTGCTAGCTCCGGCCAAATTATACGCAGCCGGCCGGGGAGACAACGCGCCCTAACGGCGGGCGGCGCCCGTGCCGAAGGAGCGGCTCGGCACGTCGCGGAACAGCGACATATGCGTGTGCACCGCGACCCAATCCTCACCGACCCCGCACCGCGATAGCGCCACCGTGGTGCGGCCCGGCCGGTCATATGGGCTGCCATCCTCGCCGTAGCCGGTCGAGTCGAACACGCCCATGCCGATCGCGGTCAACCGGTCGGGCGAGACGATCGCGCGGATGTCGTCCTCGCGATAACGGAACCCGGTGGTAACCGGCCAGACACTGCGCCATTGCGCCTGCTCGGCCGCCTCGCGTCCGGTGACGAAATTCTCGAAGGTGCCGAAGGCAATCATGTCGTCGGCGAAGAGCGGGTAGGCGCCGGCGAAATCGACGGCCCGGACATGCTCCGACAGACGCCGGAACCAAGCCTTGACGCGATCGAGATCGTCGGGGCGGGGTGGCTCGATCAACCGCTTTCTCCATGGTCGCGGGACGGCGACGATGCTACGGGTGCCGGCCGAATTTCGGGAGACAAATATGTCGGGAGCGCTGGCGGGGATCCGGGTCATCGATTTGACCGCGGCGGTGCTGGGGCCGGTCGCGACCCAGATCCTCGGCGATCTCGGGGCCGAGGTGATCAAGGTCGAGCCGCCCGAGGGCGAGATGATGCGCGGCATCGGGCCGGCGCGGCATCCAGGCATGGCCGCCTATTTCCTCAACCTCAACCGCAACAAGAAGAGCCTCGTGCTCGACCTCAAGCGGCCGACGGCGCGCGAAGCGTTGCTGCGGTTGGCCGAGACCGCCGACGTGCTGGTCCACAACATGCGGCCGGGCGCGGCCGAACGGCTCGGCATCGATTACGCCGCGGTCAGCGGGCGCAACCCGCGCATCGTCTATGCGGCCGCCAGCGGCTACCGCAAGGACGGGCCGGAGCGGGACCGCGCCGCGTTTGACGACGTGATCCAGGGCGAGAGCGGCCTCGCGGCGCTCAATGCCGGGCCGGATGGCGAGCCGCGCTATCTGCCGATGGTGATGTGCGACAAGATCTCGGGCTATGTGCTGGCCTCATCGGTCGGGATGGCGCTGTTCCATCGCGAGCGGACCGGCGAGGGCCAGGAAATCCATGTACCGATGCTGGAGACGATGGTCGCCTTCAACATGGTCGACCATCTGGGGCACGGCGTCTTCGGCGAGCCGGAAAAGGGGCTCGGCTATCCGCGCATGTTGTCGCCGTGGCGCCGCCCCTACCCGACCGCCGACGGTCACATCTGCCTGTTGGCGACCACCGACCGGCAATGGCGCAGTCTGTTCGGCGCGATCGACCTGCCGGAGCTGATCGACGATCCGCGCTTTTGTTCGATCCCGGCCCGCACCGCCAATATCGACGCGCTGTACACCATCGTCGGCGAGCGAATGCGGACGCGCGGCACGGCCGAATGGCAGGAGCGCCTCGACGCCGCCGACGTGCCGAACGGCGTGGTCAAGGACATGCAGGCCGTCGTCGCCGATCCCAGGCTCAACGACAGCGGCTTCTTCCATCGCTACGAGCACCCGAGCGAAGGGCCGTGCGTGACGATGCCGTATCCGGTCGATTTCTCGGCGAGCCCGGCCGGCATTCGCCTGCCGCCGCCGCGGCTCGGCGAGCACACGCAAGCGATCCTGGCCGAGCTCGGCTACAGCGGCGCCGAGATTACAGAGATTACTTCTTCTTCTTGCCGAAGCTCTGATCCGCCGCAGTGATCAGCCCCTCGTCGGGGTGCTTGCCACAATATTCGCCCAGCGCCTGGCTGTTCTTCTGGAACGAATCGAAGTCGATCACCGGCGGGTCGCTCTCTTCCTTGTAGTAGCCGTCCAGCCAGGTGATGTAGACGGCGATGTTATCTTTGCTCAAGCTGCCGAATTGCTTGCAGGTGATCGTTGAAAGATCGACATTTTCCGCATTCACAGAAGGCGCAGCGATCACGGCTGCCGCCATCAAAGCCGCACCGAACAGAACACGCATCGGTTGCTCCCCATAACCCCTTTGGTTTAGACGCGGGCATCATCGCCGCTGCGCGCGGCCGGTGCAATCCTGGCCGGCGGCGATCCGGGATTGACCGCATTGGGCGAACGGTATCCCATTCCTGCATCGGAATAAGGAGGGCGCGCCGGCGATGAGCATCCGAGACAAGGCCTACATCGTCGGCATCTACGAACACCCGACGCGGATGGCCGCCGACAAGAGCCTGATGCAGCTCCACGCCGAGGTCGCCAAAGGCGCGCTCGACGATGCAGGCCTCACCAAGAACGACATCGACGGCTATTTCTGCGCCGCCGGCGACACGCCGGGGCTCGGGCCGATCTCGGCGGCCGATTACCTCGGGCTGAAGCTGCGCCACATGGATTCGACCGACACCGGCGGGTCATCCTACCTGCTGCAGGTCGGGCATGCCGCCGAGGCGATCGCGCTCGGCAAATGTGATATCGCGCTGATTACGCTGGCCGGGCGACCGCGCGCCGAGGGCATGGCGACCGGCACCGCGCCGCGGGCGCCGGAGCGGCCGATGCCGGAGACGCCGTTCGAACTGCCCTATGCGCCGGCCACTGCCAACATGTATGCGATGGCGGCGATGCGGCACATGCACCAGTACGGCACCACCAGCGAGCAGCTGGCCTGGGTCAAGGTCGCGGCCTCGGAGCACGCGCAATACAACCCGCATGCGATGCTGCAGAACGTGGTGACGGTCGAAGAGGTGGTGTCGTCGCCGATGATCGCCGACCCGCTGCACCGGCTCGATTGCTGCGTCATCAGCGACGGCGGCGGCGCGATTATCCTGGCCAAGCCGGAGATCGCCAAAAGCCTGAAGCGGCCGCTGGTCAAGGTGCGCGGCGCCGGCGAGGCACCGAAGCACCAGATGGGCGGCAAGGTCGATCTAACCTATTCGGGCGCGGTGTGGTCGGGCCCGGCCGCGTTCGCCGAGGCCGGGGTCAAGCCGGCCGACATCAAATATGCCTCGATCTACGACAGCTTCACGATCACCGTGGTGATGCAGATCGAGGATCTCGGTTTCTGCGAGAAGGGCCAAGGCGGCAAGTTCGTCTCCGACGGCAACCTGATCGCCGGGGTCGGCAAATTGCCGTTCAACACCGATGGCGGCGGCCTCTGCAACAACCACCCGTCGAACCGCGGCGGGCTGACCAAGGTGCTGGAAGCGGTGCGGCAATTACGCGGCGAGGCGCATCCGAAGGTGCAGGTGAAGAATTGCGATCTGGCGATTGCGCACGGCACCGGCGGGTCGCTCGGCACCCGGCATGCCGCCGCAACCGTGATCCTGGAGAGGGAGTGAGGCGATGGCGCAAGCACAGGATCGCAAGCTCGCCGCGCCGCCGACCAATCCGGAGACGCAGCCGTTTTTCGACGCGACCGCCGAGGGCAAGCTGCTTTACGGCAAATGCACGGCCTGCGGCGAGCCGCATTTCTACCCGCGCCGGCACTGCCCATTCTGCTTCAGCGACAAGGTCGAGTGGCAGCCGGCCTCCGGCAACGCCACGGTGTATACTTACAGCGTGATGCGGCGGGCACCGGTGCCGTATTGCATTGCCTATGTGACCCTGGCCGAGGGCCCGACGATGATGACCAACATCGTCGATTGCGACCTCGATGCGGTGAAGATCGGCCAAAGGGTCAAGCTCGTGTTCAAACCAAGCGACGGCGGCCCACCGGTGCCGATGTTCACGCCTGCCTGATTTCTGCCCTGGAGAAAGAACAATGGATTCGCTCGAAACGAGGCTCAGCTTGCGGCCGCGGCACATCAGCCCCGAGGAGTGGGCGGTGCGGGTCGATCTCGCCGCCTGCTATCGGCTGATCGCGCATTTCGGCTGGGACGATCTGGTGCTGACCCACAACACGGCGCGGGTGCCGGGCACCACGGACCAGTTCTTCACCAATGCGATGGGGCTAATGTTCGACGAGATCACCGCATCGAACCTGCTGAAGGTCGATCTCGAAGGCAATGTGCTCGAGCCGTCGGAATACGAGCCGATCTATGCCGGCATCGTGATCCATGGCGCGATCTATATGAGCCGGCCCGATGTCGAATGCGTAATCCACACTCATACCGAGGCCGACATCGCGGTCGGCGCCCTGGAGGACGGGCTGTTGCCGCTGAGCCAATGGGCGATGCGCTTCTACAACCGCCTCGGCTATCACGATTACGAGGGCGTCTCGCTCGATATGGACGAGCGCGAGCGGCTGCAGCGCAGCATTGGCATTCACCCGGTGCTTGTGCTGCGCAACCATGGGCTCCTCGCCACGGGTCGCAATGTGGCCGAGGCGTTTTCGCTGACCTATCATTTCGAGCGGTCGGCCGAGGCGCAGCTGAAAATCCAGGCCGCGGCCGCTTCGGGGCAAAAGATCGTGATTCCGGACGCGGAGACCTGCGAGCGGCAGGCGGCGCTGTTCGCCAACAGCGGCAACACGCCCAGACTGCAGGGGCAACGGGAATGGCCGGCGCTGCTGCGGCTGTGCGACCGGCTCGACCCGAGCTATCGCACCTGAGTTAGCCGGCCTGACCTAGCCGGCCGGCGTTCCGAAGCGAACGCCGGCCCCGCCTTGGTAGACGTGAACTCGGTCAGCGACCCGCGAGCGCGCGGGCCAATTGACTGACCGCCTCCTGGTGCCGCTCGTTCTGGATTTCTGCAAAGTTGCGGGCGATTTCCAGCAGCATCCGCTGATGCGGTGCCACCGGCCGCGGCGTCTCCTCGCCCAGACCTTCGTAGAAGTAGGTGATCGGCGCGTTCAATACGCGGGCGATCTCGAACAGCCGACCGGCCGAGACACGGTTGATCCCGCGCTCGTATTTATGGGCCTGCTGGTAGGTAACGCCGATCATCTCGGCAAGCTGCTGCTGGGTTAGTCCGAGCATGATGCGCCGCTCGCGGATGCGGGCTCCGACATGATCGTCGATCGCGGCCGTCGACCGTCCTCTTTTCGGCTTTGCCATTCTAGTCACCCATGGTTGTGTCGCCCGCACGCGAAATCGCGGCACGAGCCCATGTCGCCATTCCCGTCAACGCGAAATAGTCGCGGGAATTCCCAACCGGTCTAATGTAGTCGGCAAAGCCTCGCTTCCAATTAGCATTCGCGTGACCGCCCCGAATCAAACACCCGCATACCCGGCAAAGAAATATTCAAGACTGAGACGGAGTGCGGCGAAACGAGGCGTCGGAACGTGCGAACAGTTCCGAGAACTGCCGGAATTGGCGGCGTCGGAACAATTACCGCCGACCAGACATTCCTAATCGAGCAGGCGTTTCCCTCGGGTCGATTTCGCCCGATGCGGGTCTGTCGCGGCAGTTTCTTTCGCGACACCCTTATTCCCTGCGCCGCGCCGGCCACCGAGGACCGGATGGCAGCACCGGAGCCAGGATGATTGCAAGACGGTGGCTGAAGTGGGTTACGCCGGCGCTGCTGCCGCTCGGAGCCCCGGCCGCGCTTGCGGCCGAGGCGATCCCGCACGCGTCGTCCGAGGTTGTGTTCCTGGCGCAGATCATCGTGCTGCTCGCCTGCGGGCGGCTGCTCGGCGAGGCGATGCAGCGCTTCGGCCAGCCGGCGGTCATGGGCCAGCTGATCGCCGGAATCCTGCTCGGCCCATCGGTGCTGGGCGCAATCGTCCCGGACCTACAGCACGCATTGTTTCCGAGCGCGCCGGCGCAGAAAAGCATGATCGACGCCGTCGCGCAGCTCGGCATCCTGATGCTGTTGCTGCTGACCGGGATGGAAACCGATATGGGCCTGGTGCGGCAGACGCGCGGCGCCGCGATTTCGGTTTCGATCGCGGGCATCAGCGTGCCGTTTGTCTGCGGCTTCGCGCTGGGCGAATTTCTGCCGGACCATATGCTGCCGCATCCCGACCAGCGGCTGATCACCGCTCTCTTTCTCGGTACGGCGCTGTCGATCGCCTCGGTCAAAATCGTCGCCGCAACGATCCGCGACCTGAATTTCATGCGGCGCACGGTCGGCCAGGTCATCCTCGCTTCCGCCATCATCGACGACACGATCGGCTGGATCCTTCTGGCGGTCATTCTCGGCATCGCCGGCCAGGGCCGGATCGAGCCCTTACCGCTAGCGGAAACGATCCTCGGCACCGCGGCCTTCCTGATGCTGAGCCTGACCCTCGGCCGGCGCCTGGTCTTCCGGCTGATCCGCTGGGCCAATGACAGCTTCGTCAGCGAGATGCCCGTGATTACGACGATCCTGGTGATCATGGGGGTGATGGCGCTGATCACCGATGCCATCGGCGTGCATGCGATCCTCGGCGCTTTTATCGCCGGCATCCTGGTCGGCCAGTCGCCGATCCTGACCCGGCATATCGACGAGCAGCTGCGCGGTCTGATCGTCGCGCTGTTCATGCCGGTGTTTTTCGGGCTTGCCGGGCTGGGCGCCGATGTCGCGGCGCTCGCGCATCCGGAGCTGCTGCTGTTCACCCTGGTTCTGATCGGCATCGCCAGCCTCGGCAAATTCGGTGGCGCCTTTGTCGGCGGCGCTTTCGCCGGGTTCAGTATCGGCGAGTCGCTGGCGCTCGGTTGCGGCATGAACGCGCGCGGTTCGACAGAGGTCGTCGTCGCCACGATAGGGTTGTCGCTGGGCGCCTTGAACCGTGATCTGTTCACGACGATCCTGGCGATGACGATCGTCACGACGATGGCGATGCCGCCGATGCTGCGCTGGCAGCTCGGACGCCTGCCGCTCAAGCCCGAGGAGGAGGCGCGTCTGGAACGCGAGGCGTTCGAGGCGCGCGGCTTCGTCACCAACATGGAGCGGCTGCTGGTTGCGGTCGATGACAGTCCGACCGGCCGGTTCGCCTCGCGCCTGATCGGCCTGCTCGCCGGCATCCGCCGCATCCCGACGACGATCGTGCCGGTCGAGGCCGCGGCGCGGCAAGGGCGCAGCCGCAAACCGGCGACAGCTGAGCGGATGAAACGGCTTGTGACGGCGACCGCCGACGCGGTCGAGCGTGACCACGCCGAAACCGAAGCGGCGCCGGAACCGGTTGATATCCGGACCCAGCGTCAGGACGCGCCGGCCGAAGAAACCGTCGAACGCGAGGCGCAGAAGGGTTACGACCTGTTGGTGGTCGGCGTCGAACCGGAGGCCGAGGAGAGCGGCTTCGACGAGCGCGTGGCGCGGCTCGCGGAAGGGTTCGAGGGACCGTTCGCGGTCGTCGTCGCGCGCGGCGGACATCGCCGGCCCGAACCCGGCCGCGCCCTCGACATCCTGGTGCCGGTGACCGGCACCGCGTATTCGCGCAACGGCGCCGAGGTCGCCTTGATGCTGGCGCGAGCCGACCATGGCGCGGTGACCGTGCTGTATGTCCGCTCGACCGCCGGGTCGTGGCGCCGCCGCCTCGGCACCGCCTGGGTCAGCGGCGAGGATGAGGCGACGATCTTGCGCGAGATCGTCGAGATGGGCGACAGGCTCGGGGTCCCCGTCAGGACCGCGGCGCGCACCCGGGCTACCGCGGCCGATGCCATCCTGTCGCAGCTGCGCCGCACGCGGCACAATCTGGTTGTGATGGGGGTCAGCCGGCGGTCGGGCGCGACGCTGTTCTTCGGCGACACCGCGGCGGCCACTCTGGCGGAATCACCGCGCTCGATCCTGTTCGTCTCGAGTTGATGCCCGCGCCGCTTGCCGCCGAGCCCCGCGCGGCGGCAAGTTAGGTCGAACGCTATTTTCGCGAGGATTTCGATGAGTGACCCGGCGCGTCCCACTGGCCTCGGCCCGCATGGATTAGCCAGGGGGCTGACCAATTACGGCGACCCGGATTTCGCGCTGTATTTGCGGCGGTCCTTCGCCCGCTCGATGGGCTATTCGCTCGACATGCTGTCGCGGCCGGTGATCGGCATCGCCGACACCCGCTCCGGCTTCAACAACTGCCACCGCCATTTCCCCGAACTGATCGAGGCGGTGAAGCGCGGCGTGCTCGCGGCCGGCGGCCTGCCGCTGGTGTTTCCGACGATCTCGCTGGGCGAGGTGTTCCTGAGCCCGACAAGCCTGATGTTCCGCAACCTGATGGCGATCGACACCGAGGAGATGATCCGCGCCCAGCCGATGGACGCGGTCGTGCTGGTCGGCGGCTGCGACAAGACGGTGCCGGCGCAGCTGATGGGGGCGGTGTCGGCGAACCGACCGGCGATCCAGCTGATCGCAGGGCCGATGCTGACCTCGCGCTGGCAGGGCGAGCGGCTCGGCGCCTGCACCGATTGCCGCCGGTTCTGGGCCAAGTTCCGCGCCGGCGAGATCGGCGACGCCGAAATCCAGGAGGTCGAGGGCAATCTCGCGACCACCGCCGGCACCTGCGCGGTGATGGGCACCGCCAGCACGATGGCCTCGATCGCCGAGGCGCTCGGCATGATCCTGCCGGGCAGCGCCGCGATCCCGGCGGTGCATGCCGACCGGCTGCGCGCCGCCGAGGAGACCGGCCGCGCCGCGATGCAGCTCGCCGCTGGCGGGATTACCCCCGACCGCATCGTGACGCCGCAATCGGTCGAGAATGCGATGCGTGTGCTGATGGCGATCGGCGGCTCGACCAATGCGGTGATCCATCTGACCGCGATCGCCGGTCGCGCCGGGGTCGATATCGACCTGCGCCGGCTCAACGAGATCAGCGACACGACACCGGTTATCGTCGACCTCAAGCCGACCGGGCCGCATTACATGGAGGATTTGTTCGCGGCCGGCGGCATCGGCGCGGTGCTGCGCGAATTGCAGCCGCTGCTCAACCTCGACTGCCTCACGGTCGCCGGCGAGACGCTTGGCGAGCGACTGGCGGGCCCGGTCGGGCGAGTGGACCGCGAGGTCGTGCGGCCGCTAGCCGAACCGCTGCTGCCCTATGGCGGGCTCGTCGCGCTGTTCGGTTCGCTGGCGCCACAGGGCGCGATCTTCAAGCGCTCGGCCGCCGACCCGAAGCTGTTCGAGCGCGAGGGCCGCGCCGTCGTGTTTTCGTCGCTTGAGGATTTGTCGGCGCGGATCGACGATCCCGGGCTCGACGTCACCCCCGACGATTTCCTGGTGCTGCAGAATGCCGGGCCGACGAGTCCCTCGGGCATGCCGGAGGCCGGCTATCTGCCGATCCCGCAAAAACTCGCGCGGGCCGGGGTCAAGGACATGGTGCGAATTTCGGACGCGCGGATGAGCGGCACGGCCTATGGTTCGATCGTCCTGCATGTAACACCCGACGCGGCTTCGGGAGGGCCGCTGGCCAGGGTGCGGAACGGCGATCGCATCCGGCTGTCGGTCAAGGAGCGGCGCATCGACCTCTTGGTCTCGCCCGAGGAGCTGGCCCGCCGCCCCGCGCCGCTCCCACCCGAACCCGAGCGCGGCTATGCGCAGCTCTATCGCCGCGAAATCCTGCAGGCCGACCGCGGCTGCGATTTCAATTTTTTGCGCAAACGACCGCTGGAGGGGGCCGCCCGATGACTGATTTCGTCCTGCGCGGCGGCGAGGTTATCGACGGC
>DATARH010000104.1:0-4157 GCA_036264235.1 Allostellaceae bacterium | reverse complement strand
GGGCCGATACCTACCTCTTGGGGGCCGTCTCTGTCGAAGTCGTGGCTTCGACACATGGTCGCCCACCTGCTACGGCGGGCCACGGAGGAGTTGCACGCCGACGGCCGAGCCGGCTCCACTCCGCAAGCCATCTCCCGCCTGGGGCGCTGCGTGAACATCCTGTTTTGTGGAGACGTCGTCGGACGGCCGGGCCGTGACGCCGTCAAAAAGCACGTTCCGGTCCTGCGCCGTCAGTTCGCCCTCGACCTCGTCGTCGTCAATGCCGAGAACGCAGCCGCGGGGCGCGGCCTGACCGAACGCCTCTGCGGCGAGTTTTACGACGCCGAAGTCGATGTCTTAACTACGGGCAACCACGTCTGGGACCAGCGGGAGATTATCCCCTATATCGACCGCGATCCGCGCGTGCTACGCCCGGCGAACTTCCCGAAGGGAACACCCGGAGCGGGGTGGCGGCTGCATCCGGTCGGCGAGAAGAGCGTTCTCGTCGTCAACCTGATGGGTCGGCTCTTCATGGACGCGCTCGACGATCCCTTCGCTCGCCTCGAAGAGCTCCTCGCCGAAATCCGCCTCGGCATCGACGCTGCCGCAATCGTCGTCGATTTTCACGCGGAGGCGTCGAGCGAAAAAATGGCGCTCGGTCATTTCGCCGATGGTCGCGTCTCGGCCGTATTCGGGTCGCACTGCCACGTGCCGACCGCCGACAACCAGATTTTTCCCGGCGGCACCGCCTACCAGACCGACGCCGGAATGTGCGGCGATTACGATTCCGTGATCGGCCTGCAAAAGGGCCCGGCGGTCCTTAAATTCGTCACCAAGATGCCCGGCGAGCGCCCGCAGGTCGCCGAGGGCGAAGCGACGTTGTGCGGCATCCTGCTCGAGACCGACGAGAAGACTGGTCTCGCCCTGTCGGTCGAGCCGATCCGCACCGGCGGCCGTCTCGCCCCGCACCTGCCGCAGCGCTGAGAATTCGATCTGCCAGCCCCATCCCTCCTCCGCGATCGCCTGTTGCCCGGTGGGTTTGGCAATGTCGTCCAGGCTTTTATCCACAGAAACTACCGGATCTATGCGAGCGGCAACGCCGTCTCGCTGATCGGCGTCTGGATGCAGCGCGTCGCGGTCGGCTGGCTTGCCTGGACCTTGACCCACTCCGGCGCCTGGCTCGGCATCATCTCGATGGCCGAATTCTTTCCGGTGGTGTTTTTGAGCCCGCTCGCCGGCGCCCTCGCCGACCGGCGCGACCGAGTCGGCCTCATCCGGGTGACGCAGATCGCCGGCAGCATCGAGGCACCCCTGCTCGCGGTTCTCGTCTACAGCGGCGCCATCACGATCGAGCTGTTGTTCGCGCTGACATTGCTGCTCGGCGTCTTCAATGCGGTGGCGCAGCCTTCGCGTCTGGCGTTGATCCCGACGCTGGTCGATCGCGCGGCGTTGCCCTCGGCGCTGGCCATCAACGCGATCATCTTCAATTCCGCACGCTTTCTCGGGCCGGCGGTCGCCGGCATCGTCATCGCCAAGGTCAGCGTCGGCGCGGCCTTCGCGGTCAATGCCGCGACCTACATCGTGTTTCTCGTCGCGATGGCCAATTTGCGCGGCATCCCGGCATTGCCGGTCGCCGCGACCCAGAGTGTCCTCAAGGCCTCGGCCGAGGCCTATGGCTATGCCAGCCGTCATCCCGGCATCGCACCGATGCTGCTGCTGTTCACGATCACGACGGTCGGGACTCGCGGCTTTGTCGAGCTGTTTCCCGGGTTTGCCGACAGCGTCTTCGGTCGCGGCCCGGAGGGTCTGGCGACGCTGACCTCGACGGTCGGGCTCGGCGCGATCTTCGGGGCCGGCTGGATGCTGCTGCGCCCGGCCCTGGCCGGGCTGACCCGCCTCGTGCTCGGGAACACGTTGGTCATTTCGCTGGCGATCCTCGCCTTTACCCTGACGAACCAGTTCTACCTCGCCCTTCCGTGCGTCTTCGTCGCCGGCGCTGCGATGACGATCACCGGGGTCGGCGCGCAGACCCTGATACAGGCAGCAGTCGATATTCGGATGCGCGGCCGCATCATGGCGCTCTACGGGATGATCTTCCGCGCCGGCCCGGCTGTCGGGGCCGTGCTGATGGGCTCGCTCAGCGGGCATTTCGGCCTGCGCCTGCCGCTCGCCGTCGGCGCGCTCGTCTCCTGCGGTTTTTGGGTGTGGGCGCGGCTCAAGCAGAGCCGCATCGCGGAGACGCTCGAAGCCGACCCCGTCACGTTGTCGGCCAACACCGTGCCGGCGGCGGCCGGGACCCCGTCATGACGGTCCCATATCTTTTCTGCTTCGGCTTCGGCTACACCGCACGAACGCTGGCGCGCCGGCTCGCCGCCGAGGGCTGGACCATCGGCGGCACCTGCCGAACCGCCGACAAGGCGTCTGAAGCGGGATTCCCCGTGGAGGTCTTCGACCGCGACCACCCGCTGTCGCGGGAAGCGTTGGACGGCGTCACGCACGTTCTTGTGTCGGTTCCTCCCGATGCCGCCGGCGACCCTGTGCTGGCGGTGCATGGCGAGGACATCGCCGAGATTGGGGGCCTGCGTTGGCTGGGCTACCTCTCGACGACGGGTGTGTACGGTGACCGCGGTGGCGGCTGGGTCGACGAGACGGCCACGTTGTCGCCGAGCGGCGAGCGCGGCCGCCGGCGGGTCGCCGCCGAAGCGGGCTGGCTCGACCTCTGGCGTCGCCGCGGCGCGCCGGTTCACATCTTCCGCCTCGCCGCCATTTACGGGCCCGGTCGCAGCCCGTTCGATGCACTGCGCGCCGGAACGGCGAAACGGATCGACAAGCCGGGCCAGGTATTCTCCCGGATCCATGTCGAGGATCTGGCATGTGTGCTCGCGGCCTCGATCAGCCGACCACGGCCGGGAGCCGTCTACAATGTCTGCGACGACGACCCTGCGGTGCCCGAGGCCGTCGTCACTCACGCCGCGGCGTTGCTCGGCGTGCCGCCGCCGGCGCTCGTGCCATTCGAAGCCGCCGGGCTGTCGCCGATGGCGCGCAGTTTCTACGACGACAACAAGCGGGTCTCGAACCGGCTGATCAAGAGCGAGCTCGGCGTGACTCTGCGATACCCGGACTATCGTGCCGGTCTAGCCGCGATCCTCGGCGAGGAGGCTTGCCCAAAAACTCGGCATCCGGCATCGTCCGGCTAGAAGATCAATCCGGCTTTAGGAGGAAACGGCGGTATGACGACTTACAACGTCCTGATCATGGGCGCTTCCTACGGCTCGCTATTGGCAACGAAGCTGCTGTTCGGCGGCCACAAGATAAGGATGGTGTGCCTTCCGGCAGAGGTAGAGGCGTTCAACAAGGACGGCGCTCGAATACGGCTGCCGATCAGAGGCAGAAAGGAGCCGATCGAGCTCGACTCGCGGAAATTGCCGGGCGAGCTTGCCGCAGCGGGACCCGGCGAGGTCGACCCAAAGGACTATGATCTCGTCGCTTTGGCGATGCAGGAGCCGCAATACCGCTCCCCCGGCGTTCGCGAATTGCTCGACGCGGTGGCGCGGTCGCGCGTGCCGTGCATGTCGATCATGAACATGCCGCCGCTGCCTTATCTGAAGCGCATCCCCGGGCTGAACACCGACGCGCTCAAACCCGCCTATACCGATGCGAGCGTGTGGGACAATTTCGAGCCCTGACACCTGACCTTGTGCAGCCCGGACCCGCAGGCCATCCGGCCACCCGGCGAGAAGATCAACGTGCTGCAAGTCACCTTGCCGACCAATTACAAAGTGGCCCGGTTCGACTCCGACAATTCCACCGCGATGCTGCGCGAGATGGAGGCCGACATCGAGGCGGCGCGGTACGATCCCGGCGACGGGCCGATCCAGCTGCCGGTCAAATTGAAGGTCCACGACTCGATCTTCGTGCCTCTCGCCAAATGGGCAATGCTGCTGACCGGCAATTACCGCTGCGTCACAAAGGATGGCGCGATCGACATCAAAGACGCCGTGCACAACGACCTGGAAGCTTCACGCGCCGTCTACAATTGGGTCTGCGGCGTATGCGAGCGCATCGGTGCATCGCCAAACGACCTCGTGCCGTTCGAGAAATACGCCGCCGCCGCAAAGGACCTGGTGAGGCCATCCTCGGCCGCCCGGGCCCTCAACAACGGCGCCCCCAATATCGAG
>DATARH010000098.1:0-4769 GCA_036264235.1 Allostellaceae bacterium | reverse complement strand
GAAATCAAACAGAATTTCGCAGCAATCCTCGACCGGGCGGCGCCGCCGCACGACTTGCCCGACCCGCGCGAGGTGCTTCGGGAGTCGGCCGGGCAGCGCGCCGGCCCACTGAAGCCGGCTCTGGAAGAGGCGTTCGGCCCGCTTGGCTACAGCTGCCGCGGCGGGCATGGCAGCTTTACATTGCGGCGCCGCACTCCGAGTAATCTGACCGTGCAGATCACCCTCGATGTGGGTACCTGGTCGCATTCGGTGCTCGGGCTTTTCCTGATCCAGGGGCTCGGCTTCAAGGCGAGCTTTCGGCTGCCGGTCGGCCGCCATCCGAACGCGATCGGCCAATACCCGATCGGCAACGCCGAACGCTGGCGCAAGATCGTCGACAACCTTGCCGCACTTGTCACCGAACTCGACCGTTCGGCCGTGCCGGCCATCGAGGCCGCCGCAGGTCCGTCTCCCGAATGGTACCGCCCCGAGGCATGAAGACTGATTCCAGCAGGTGCGCAGATATGCGAGTCTGGCTGGATGAGAAAGGGCCTACGATCAACCGCTACCTCGCCGAGACCAACAAAAGCCCGAAGCCCTTCATCTGAACTGCCGATTCCGACGCGATCATTGAGAAGGTTCGCCGGTGGAAAGAGGCTTTAAGCAGTTTTGGCGTGGCCCGATGAGAGTCGGGTTGGGGATATCCCTGCTTGCGATCGGGCTTTCTTTATTGCTTGGCATCCGGCACGCGTCGGCCGGATCGCTGATCGAGTTTCCCAACGTTTCTGAACAGGCGCCTAAGCTGGTCGGCTATCTCGCGCGGCCAGACAGAGGATTGCCCGCGCTCCTCGGTGGCCGCGGGGGCCGGTCCAATGCCGACCAATATCCAGCGGTTGTCGTGCTGCACGGCTGCAGCGGCATTTCCAGCCATTCGGCCGAGATTGCCGATCGTCTCGGTTCGTGGGGTTATGTGGCGCTGGCGGTCGACACGTTGGGGCCGCGCGGCGTCGCCGACCGTTGCACCCGCAGCGGCTATCAGGATCAAGCGTTCGACGCTTACGCAGCGTTGCGTTATCTGGCGCAGCAGTTTTTCGTGGATGCCACGCGGATCGCCGTTCTGGGCCAATCGATGGGCGGTATCGCGACGCTTTACGCCGTCGATCGCGATATGGCGGCGCAATATTTTACCGAGCGCTTTCGGGCGGCGATTGCCTATTACCCGGCCTGCGTTCTTCCAAAAGTGTCGTTGACCGCGCCGACCCTGATCCTCACCGGCGAGAGCGATGACTGGACCCCGGCGGAACGGTGCCGCGAGATGGTCGCCCAAGCCCGGCCCGATAGCGCGCCGATTGCGCTGCACGTCTACCCAGACGCCCACCATGCCTTCGATGTAGCCGCGCTGCAGCCCGCCCGCCGCGCGTTTGGCCACTTGGTCGAATACAACGAGCCTGCCGCCAAGGATGCGGAAGAAAAGACGCGCGCATTCCTTGCCGCTCATCTCGCCGGGACATCACCCGCCGTGGGAAACATGCGTTAGAGTCGATCCACCAGGTTCTATTAATGACCGACGACAGCAGCTTTATCGGCCGGGCGCGGCGCTATGCCCAGGTCGGCGGCGCGATGGCCGGGCTCGGTGTGCGGCTCGCCGGCGAACGCTATCTCGGCCTGCCGATCGACCGCACCCGGCACGCGGCGGATCTGAAAGCGGCGCTCGGCGGCATCAAGGGCCCGCTGATGAAGGTGGCGCAGCTGCTCGCCACGATCCCCGAGGCGCTGCCCGACGAATACGTCCAGGAGCTGATCCAATTGCAGGCGAACGCGCCCGCGATGGGCTGGCCGTTCGTGCGTCGGCGGATGATCGGCGAGCTCGGCCCGGACTGGGAAAAGAGATTCCGCAATTTTGAGCACACCGCCGTGCGTGCCGCGTCGCTCGGCCAGGTGCATCGCGCGACGGCGCTCGATGGCACCGCGCTCGCCTGCAAATTGCAGTACCCGGAGATGGGTTCGGCGGTCGAAGCCGATCTGCGCCAGCTGCGCCTCGCGATGGGGCTCTACGAGCGTTACGACCGCGCCGTCAGCACCGCCGAAATCCATGCCGAGATCGCCGACCGGCTGCGTGAGGAATTGGATTACGCGCGCGAGGCCGCGCATATGCGGCTCTACGGCGACATCCTGAAGGAGGAACCTGCCGTCGCGGTGCCGCGGCCGATCGTCGAATTGTCGACCAAGCGCCTCCTGACGATGACCTGGCTCGACGGCGGGCCGATTCTCGATATCGCCGACAAGCCGCTGTCACTGCGCAACGAGATCGCGCTGCGCATGTTCCGCACCTGGTACGTGCCGTTCTATTACTTCGGTGTCATTCACGGCGACCCGCATCTCGGCAATTACACCGTCGCTGACGATCGCACCGTGAACCTGCTCGATTTCGGCTGTGTGCGGGTGTTCCCGGCCTCGTTCGTGCGCGGCGTGATCGATCTGTACCATGCGCTCGAACGCGACGACCGCGACCTCGCGGTATCGGCCTACGAGCGCTGGGGCTTCCGCAATCTCAGTACCGACATTATCGACGTGCTGAACCGCTGGGCCGCCTTCGTCTACGGCCCGCTGCTTGACGACCGCGCGCGTCTCATTCAGGAGCGCCGGCGCAGTCCGAAGGGTGCCGGGGCCGACGGGAAGAACCTCGCCGAAAGCGTGCACAGCGATCTGCGGCGGCTCGGCGGCATCGCGCCGCCGCGCGCCTTCGTCTTCATGGACCGCGCCGCGGTCGGGCTCGGCTCGGTGTTCCTGCATCTGCAGGCCAAGATCAATTGGCACCGGCTGTTCCACGAGCTGATCGACGATTTCGACGAGGCGACACTCGCGCGCCGCCAGCGCGCCGCACTGAAGCGGGCCGGTGTGCCGCCGCCGACCTGATGCCTGTAGCGCTCGCCGCGTCCGGGTTGCGCTTGCCGGCGGGCAGGGGCACACTTGCGCTGTTTCGGCGAGCGTCAGGTGGGGGTATGCGCGCGTTAATCGCCTTCGGGCTGGTGCCGCTCTGGCTGATCGGCTGTACCCCCGCGATCCCGGTCGAGGATTCGTTCGGGACCAGCGCCTTGGCGCCGACCGCCAATATCCCGCCGGAATTCGCCGCCTTCAACGCCTATGACCGCAGCATCAACCCGCTGCTCGCCGACCAGATGTGCGCGACCTCGTACCAGCCGCGCGAGGAGAAGGCGCTCGGCGCCGCGCCCGGCCAGTTGGTTTATGCCGGCGGCCGCTGCCGCACCCACATCCCGCTGATCGGCGACCTTTCGGAATTGCCGGTGCTGCCGGGCCTGCCCTGACGGCTAGGCGGCCACGGTCTTCGGGCCGGCCTTCCTGCGCGGGAGCTCGCCGCGCTCGGTCAGCAGCGTCTCGAAATAGGCGATCGTCCGCTGCAGCCCGGTACGCAGCGGCATCCGCGGCTGCCAGCCCAGCGTCGCTTTCGCCTGCGAGATGTCGGGACAGCGCTGCACCGGGTCGTCGACCGGCAGCGGCCGATAGGTGATTTTCGAACGCGAGCCGGTCAGCTCGATGATCAGCTGGGCCAGCTCGGCGACCGAGGTCTCGACCGGGTTGCCGAGGTTCATCGGCCCGATCGTCTCGTCCGACGCCTGCATCATCTTGAGGAAACCCTCGATCAGGTCGTCGACATAACAGAAGGCGCGGGTCTGATTGCCGTCGCCATAGAGCGTGATCGGCTCGTTGCGCAGCGCCTGCACGATGAAGTTCGACACCACCCGCCCGTCATTCGGGTGCATGCGCGGTCCGTAGGTATTGAAAATGCGGACGACGCGGATCGGCACCTTGTGCTGGCGGTGATAGTCGAAGAAGAGCGTCTCGGCGCAGCGTTTGCCCTCGTCGTAGCAAGCACGCGGCCCGATCGGGTTGACGTTGCCGCGGTACGATTCCTGCTGCGGATGCACGATCGGGTCGCCATACACCTCCGAGGTCGAGGCCTGCAGGATCTTGGCCTTCACCAGCTTCGCCAGCCCGAGCATGTTGATCGCGCCGATCACGCTGGTCTTTGTCGTCTGCACCGGATCGAACTGGTAGTGGATCGGCGAGGCCGGGCAGGCGAGGTTGTAGATCTCGTCGACCTCGACATAGAGCGGGAACGTCACATCGTGGCGCATCGCCTCGAAATTCGGCTCCTGCAGCAGATGCGCGATGTTGTCCTTGCGGCCGGTGAAGTAATTGTCAACGCAGAGGACATCGTCACCCTGCGCCAGCAGCCGCTCGCAGAGATGGGAACCGAGGAAACCGGCGCCGCCGGTGACGAGGACGCGCTTCGCGACGGTACGCATGAGATGTTCCTTACGGGTTCAGATTTTCGGGGCTTATGCGATAGCCCGCAAGCCGGCGGGCTTCTTGTTCGGCGGCGCGCTGGCGCGGCCGATGCTGTGATAGGTGAGCCCGGCGGCCAGCATCTCCTCCGGCTTGTAGATGTTGCGCAGGTCGATCACCACCGGCGTGCGCAGCAATTGCTTCACCCGTCCGAGGTCGAGCGCGCGGAACGCGTTCCATTCGGTGATCAGCACCAGCGCGTCGGCGCCATCCATTGTGTCGTAGGCGTCGGCGCAATAGGTCAGCTGCGGCATCAGCTTCTGCGCCTCGGCCATGCCTTCGGGATCGAAGGCGCGGATCGTCGCGCCGGCTTCGGCCAGCGGCGGCAGGATCGCGAGGCTCGGGCTGTCGCGCATGTCGTCGGTGTTGGGCTTGAAGGTCAGGCCGAGCACCGCCAGCGTCTTGCCGGCGAGGCTTTGGCC
>DATARH010000003.1:0-16169 GCA_036264235.1 Allostellaceae bacterium | reverse complement strand
CCCAACCGCGGGCTGGATCGGCGGTCCCGGCACCATGATGGCAATTCTCAACCGCAATCCGGAGAGCAAGAGCCGGAATGAGCCGGCGATGCGGCCGATCGTCTTCGTCTATGAGCTAAAGCGCGATTTGAACCTGTATCTGCGCGACTGGGCGACCGAGACCGGGATCAAGACGCTGGCCGACGTCGTCGCCTTCAACGAGGCGCATGCCGACCGGGCCTTGCGCTTCGGCCAGGACATCCTGCTCGCCGCCGAGGCGACGCGTGGTGATTTGTCTGAGCTCGAATACCAATCGGCGCGGGCGATGGATCTGCGGGCCAATAAGGAGCAAGGGCTCGACGCTTACATGGAAAAGCACCGGCTCGATGCGGTGCTGTTTCCGGGAACCGCCGGCGCTGGCATCTCCGCCAAACCCGGCTATCCGAGCGTGCAGGTGCCGGCCGGGTTCATCTCTTCCTATGAGGGCAAGCCGGTCCCCGAATACCCGCTCGGTGCGACATTCACCGGCCGCGCCTGGAGCGAGCCGACGCTGCTGCGCCTCGCTTATGCCTACGAGCAGGCGAGCAAGATGCGCCGGATGCCGCCCGGGTTGCCGGCGCTCGACGGCGCCTGTCCTCGTTAGCTTGCAGCGATCGAAGGCGCCCGTTTATTCTCCCTCGGAAAAGGGAGGAGACCGGTCATGAACGACGCCTTTGCGGCCCATAGCGCCGCCGCCGAGGACACGGAGGACGACCAGAACCCGATCGGCCGAGGCGCCGCGGTCTACCTGTTCCTGTCGGTCGATATGGACAATTCGACAGCGTTCAAAGGCATGGATACGCGCTGGCCGTTCGTGATCCACAATTTCTACGAGGATGTCGTTCGTGAGATCCGAATCGTCTGCCCGCGCTTCAACGTGTGGAAATACATCGGCGACGAAGTGACGTTCTGGCGACGTATCGAGCCCGGTGACGATCTCGCGCGGCTGGTCGCCGATACGCACGCGGCGCTCGACCGCATCCGCGCAAATCTCGACGCGATCGAGGATCACCACCACGTCAAGACCCGCAATGTCCTTAGCGCCAAAGCGACGATCTGGGCGGCCGCCGCCGAATTCGTCAAGCGCGCCAATCTGCACCGCGACCTGAAGACCAGCTACATGCACCCGAACCGCATCATCATCGACGAGCACATCCTCGGGGTGACCGAACGCGAGCATGCCGGACAGGTGCGGATTTACGACTTCATCGGCCCCGATATCGACATCGGGTTCCGCACCTCGCATTTCGCGCATCGCGGGTTTCTGCTGGTCAGCGCCGGCCTGGCGCACGCACTGCTCGGCGAGGCGGGCGCCGTTTCCGGCCGGCATATGAAGATCGTCTCGTACGAACGGCTGAAAGGTGTGTGGAACGACCGTCCCTATCCGATCGTCTGGTACACGGACGATTGGACCGACACCGCCGGCAAATTCTATTACGACGAAGGCTGGACCAACCCGATCGTCGAGCGCGTGATGCGCGGCGCGTATGACGATGTCGGAGCGATCACCTCGATCCTCGAACAGACCAACCGGCTCGATGCCGTCGCCGCCGCGCAGGATTTGCTGCGCGGCTCGGCGAGAGGTTGAGAGGGTTCTTAGGCAGCCACTCGGCGCGGCGCCTCGCTTGTCTCTGGGAACAGCGCCCGGTCGAGGCTCCATTCACCGCCGCCAGCGAAGAATAAATAGAGGAAGATGAAGCAATACAGGATGGCGCCGTCGCCGCGGTTCAGCAGCGGGTAAAAATTCTGCGGCGCATGCGACATGAAATACGCGACGGCCATATCACCGGCCAGGATAAAGGCGACGATCCGGGTGAACAGACCCGCCGCGAGCAAGGCGCCGCCGATGACTTCGATCAAGCCCTGAATTCCCGGCACCAGCGTCATCAGCACCCAGGTCTTGTGATCCGGCTGGTGCGGAAAATCGAAGATCTTCGCCGTGCCGTGCTCGAGAAAAAGCAGCCCGGTCATGATCCGCAGAATGCTCAGCATGCGCGGCTCCCAGACGAGCCGCCAAGTCGCCAATCCCGCCATCTCCGTTCCTCCTCCAGGCATCCCCGAACGGCGGCGCTGCGCCCGCCTTGCCGCGACGGTACGGTGATCGCCGCCGGTTTCGCAACGATCCTGCGCGGCACCCGTGCCTGGCCGCGATCACGATCCGGCGAGCAAGGCCTTATCGTTGCCGCATTTTCCGCCATGATTGGGGGCTACTGCCGCTGCCGCCGCGAGGAACGGCGGCACGGTCTGCGGGCAACCGACGGGGGACGGGGGCATTGGAGGACGAGGGGTTCATAACCGATACGCTGGCCAAGCTGGCGCGGTTCAGTGTCAGCAAATTCGCCGCTTTCGGCTATGCAGTAGCGGTCGGCGTCTCCGGCAATCTTATCTACGAATATGCGATCAAGCGCGAGCCGATGTTGATCCCGCCCGCGGCCGCGATCGCACCCGCGACCGTTGTCGCGCCGGTCGAGACGCAGCCGGCGCTCGCAGCCGTACCGCCTGTGGCGGTCGCGCCGGTCGCACCGGCCGAAACCAACTCGACGGCCCCGGTCGCGCCGGCCGTCGCGCATCCGCTACCGACCCGGGCGAAGCCGCGCACCCTGCCGGCGGCGATCCCACCCGCGGCAGTTCCGGAGCCTCCCGCCGTAACGGTTTCCGTGCCCGCAGTGCCGGTTCCGGCGAACCTGCCGCCGACTGCCGCGCTGCCGGTGCCGCCGCTGCAGCCCGAGGCCGTGGTAACACCGGCTCCCAAAGAGCCGCCGGTCGCAGTCGCACCGCCGACTACGGAGCCGCGCGAAGCGGCGATCCCGGCCGAAGTCCCATCGATGTCGGAGAAGCCAGCCGCCCCGTTGCCCTTGGGGCCGGCGATCGAGGTCGCGACGCCGCCGCGCGCGCCGACCAACGAGGCCGACGCACCGATCCCGCTGCTGCCCTCGGCCGCGCCAAAATCGGCATCGGACGCGGTGGCCGACGCGCCGGCGAAGCCCGCCAAGCCGGGTCCCGGCAGCGGCGGCCTCTACTGAGCCTCGCTTACCACTCCAGACGGTAGACCCGCGTCGCGGTCCCGGCGAAGAGGTCGCGCTTCTCGTCGGCGGAGGCGCCGCCGGCGATGCGCTTGAACGCATTCCACAGCGCGGCGTAGCCGATCCCCATCTTGTCGACCGGGAAATTGCTTTCGAACATGCAGCGGCCGGCACCGAACAATTCGATGCAGGTCTCGACAAACGGCCGCCAGCATTCGGCGATGGTCGCCGATGACGGCGGCGCCGCCGCGGCGTGGAAATCGAAGGCGGCTCCGCGGTTGATCATGCCGCCCAATTTGACGACGACGTTCGGACAGCGCGCCAGCTCCGCCATCGACTGGCGCCATTTCGGGAGTTCCTCGTCGCGCTTCCCCCCATAGGGTCCGTAGCCGAGAAAGCCGCCGACATGGCCCATCACGATCGGCGTTGCCGGAAAGGCGCGGGCGAGTTCGATCACGTCGCCGAGTTGCGGGTGATAGAGCCAAGCATCGAATGATAGGCCAAGCGCCGACAGCCGCTTCAACCCGGCACGGAAATCGTCGCGGCGGTAAAGATGGGGCTCGATTCCGGCGCCGCTGTTGCCGATGATCGAATCGGCGTCGTAGCCGGCCGAGTAGCGCACACCGCGGAAGCGGCCACCGCCGGCCCGAATTTGCGCCAGCAATACCGGCTCTACCTGGTCGCCGAGCGTCAGATCGGCGGCGCCGACGATGCCAGCCGCGACTCGGGTCTTGCCGTACTGACCGCTGTCGCTCATCGCGCCGATGCCGCCGACGAATTCGGTCTCGCCGACCGGGCGGTATTCCGCGGGGCCGCCGGCCCGATACATCGAGTGACATTCCTCGAACACGGTCGCGACGACGTTATGGCCGGTGTTCAAATCGGCCAGCAATTCGTCGAGCAGATAGCGGTGACCGCCGCGCAGCCACAGATGATGGTGCGGATCGACGATCGGGATTTCCGGCTCGAGGATCGGCTCGGGCTCGGCCTTGGCGAGCCAGCCATCCTCGGGATCGTAGATACGGCCGAACTGCCAGTCGCTGCGCGATATCGCCATTCGTCTGGTCTCCTTCACCCGGCCGGCGCGATCTCGACGTAGTTGCTGTTGTAGGTGGTCGCGCCGCAGGGCGCCGTCACATCGGCGGTCAGCGCGTTGGCGCAACCGGCGGTATCGATGCCGCCCGCATCGGGAGTGAACCAGGCGCCTTCGTTGATCGACACCGTGCCCTTGAGGATGCGGTCGGTCACCCGCGCCGGCAGCTCGGTCGTGCCGAACTGGTTGAAGACGCGCACCCGAGATCCGTCAGCGATGCCGCGATTCGCCGCATCGTCGGGGTGCAGCCACACCGCATCGGGATCGACGCGTGCCAAGCCCGGCTGGTTGCCATGGATCGAGTGGGTGCGCGCCTTCGATTTCGGGGTGCACAGCGCCAGCGGGTACTCCGCGTCCGGTGCCGGTGGTGCGATCCAGGTCGGGATCGGCGGGATGGCACCCAAGCCGTACGGATCGGGATTGGCGGCGAGCGCCATCGAATAGACCTCGATCTTCCCCGAGGGTGTCGAGAATTTGTACCGCTCCGGCTCGCGGATTTCTTTCGCGAACGCGACGGCGTCCTGCGGGGCCGGAAAGCGGGCCACACCGGCTTCGGCGAACGCGTCAAAATCGTCGACCGCGTCGGCGGTGAGCTCGCGCAGCCACTCCCTCTCGCTCTTGTCGCTGTAGCCGGCAATGCCGAGGCGCGATGACAGATCGGTGAAGATGTCGATATCGTTGCGGCACTCGTACATCGGCCGGATCGCCTGCCGCATGTAGATCGCGTAATGCAGCGCGCCGGCCCACGGCGTGTGCACATCGTTGCGCTCCCAGAAGGTCGTCGCCGGCAGCACGATGTCCGCGTGCCGCGCCGTCGGCGTCAGGAAATGATCCTGCGCGACGATGAACTCGACCTCGTCGAGCGCGCCGGCGATCTTGTTCGCGTTCGGGCACTGGTTGAACAGATCGCCGCCGACCGAATAGATCAGCTTGATGTCGGCCGGATAGCCGCCGGCTTTGCCGCGCGCCAGGAGATCGGCCAGCATCGACGACGCGACCTTCGCCTCGATTGGGTTCTTGCCGATCGGCAGGCTCTTGATCCCGGAGCGGCCGGTCGCGCCGTTGCTGGTGCCGGAATTGCCGCCGGGCACACCGACATTGCCGGTCAGAGCGCACAGCGCATAGGCGGCGCGGTGAAACTGCTCGCCATAAAGAGTGCGGCCCGGCGCATAGCCGGCCTGCAGAGCGGCTGGTTTTGCGGTGGCGAATTCGATCGCCAGCCGGCGCAACGTCGCCGCCGGAATGCCGGTGATCACCTCGGCCCATTCCGGGGTCTTCGGCACGCCGTCGGTGAGCCCGAGGAGATAGGATTTGTATGATGCGCCAGCCGGCGCGCCCTGCGGCAGATGCGCGTCGTCAAAGCCGAGCACGTGACGATCACAATACGCCTCGTCGTGCAGTCCTTCGCTGACGGTGACATATGCCATCGCGATCAGCGCCGCGGTATCGGTCCCGGGACGGATGAAGATGTGCTGGTCGGCGAGGATGCGGCTCGTCTCGGTGCGGCGCGGGTCGACGCAGATGATGCGCACGCCTTGTTTCTTCGCCTCGCGCAGGAACGGCATCGTGCTGGTGCCGAAGGTGCCATCGCCGGGGCTCCACCCCCACATCACGATCAGTTTTGAATTGGCATAGTCGATTGGCTCGCGGCCCGAGGTCTTGTAATCGGCCGTGGCGCCGTAGGTCATTCGCACCGCGAACACCTCGGCCTCGGCCGACATGTTCGACCACAATTCGGTGCAACCGCCGAACATGTAGAGAAAACGCTGGGCCGCGACGCGGCCATGCAGCATCGATTGCGAGCCGGTGCGCGAGGCGTCGAGCACGGCGGCGTTGCCGTAGGTGTCGCGCACCCGCCGCATCTCGCGCGCCACGGTGTCGAGTGCCTCGTCCCAGGAAATGCGCTGCCACTCGCCGGAGCCGCGCGGCCCGACCCGCCGCATCGGGTATTTGAGCCGGTCCGGGTGATAGACGCGTTCGATCTGGCCGACGCCGCGGGCGCAAGCCGGCAGCGGCGGGTGCTCGGGGTTCCAGCGCCGCATATCGGTCGAAATGTGGACAATGCGGTCGTCGCGAACATGCGCGTTGACGACGCAGCGGCCGCCGCAATTGTGCGCGCAGGTGCTGGTGACAATGGTCTCACCGGGCTGCGGCGCCGGGCGCGGCGCCTCGTAGACGACGCCTTGTCGTGTCATGCCGTCGGGCATTGGTCCCCCTAGCGAAGCTGCGCGCGCAAGCGCGCGACCAGCTCCAATTGCCGCTCCGCATCGCCGGCGAAGCGGCAGACGAGGTGACTGACGCCGGCATCGATCCAGCGTCCAAGCCACTCGACCGCGCCCGATGCCGGCCCGGCGTAATTGGCTTGGCGGTCGCGCATGCCCGGCCGGCCGTAGTAGCTGATCATGAACTGGTCCATCCGTGCTTCGGCGGCGGCCTTATCGTCGTCGATCGTCAGCGTCAGATAGACGGCGCCGGTCAGCTTGCCTGGGTCGCGTCCCGCCTCGCGCGCGATATCGTGGATCTCGCGCCACTGCGTCCGCCATTGCTCCGGGTCGGGCGAGTTCGGAAACCAGCCGTCATAGAGCCGACCGACCCGCTCGAGGCTGGCGCGCACCATGCCGCCGATCCAGATCGGCGGCCCGCCGGGACGGTAGGGCACCGGGCCGAGCGTCGCGTTCTCGAGGACCCAGCGGCCGTTCCAGTTGACCGGCTGACCGCTCCATAAGTCGCGCGCCAGCCGCAGCCCTTCGAGCATGCGCCCGACCCGCTTCTCGAACGGCACGCCGCAGGCGGTGAATTCGGCGCGGATGTTCGGAACGTCGCTGGCGATGCCGACGCCGAGGATGAAGCGGCCCTCACTGATCTGGTCGAGGGTCGCAATACCGTGCGCCAGCACGACCGGGTTGCGCAGCGCCGGCAGCAGCACCGCGGTGCCGAGCTCGGCCCGCCTAGTGCGCGCCGCCACCGCGGATAACAGGGTCAGCGGCTCGTGCCGCGGCCGAGCCACGATCGAATCGCCGACCCAGATCGAATCGTAGCCGAGCCCTTCGGCGCGTTCGGCCAGCGCCAGCAGCGGCGCGGTTTCCGGACGGCCTTCCATGACCCGCTCGCGGGTCGGGAGCAGATAGCCGATGCGCGGCGCCATGCGGGTCTCCGTGAGGTGTCGGTGGATAATAACCGGCACGGCGGCAATCGCCATCCTTCCGGGCGGCGGCGTGGCGCTTGTCGCAGGGTGAGGGAACGGTTAATCGCTTCCGCCTAAGCTTCTACGGGGCGCAGCCCGCGCCCGCCCGCGGGGGACCGCCCGATGTCGATGATGGCCCGCTTCGTCGCGATCAGCGCCGATCAGCTCGCCGCGATCAAGGATGCGCCGGAAAGGGTCGGGAGCGTGTTCGCGCTCGATGCCGGGCGACCGTTCGAAGACCCGGCGCATGTCCGGGAGCGGCTGCGTTTCCAGACGCCTCGGCTCGTTGCCGACATGCTCCGACGCCTGCCGCCGGAGGTCCGCGAGCACACGCGGCGCCAGCTTGGCCTGAACGAGGAGCTGCGCCCCGGCCCCGGCAGCAATAGTGCGCTGCTGCTGCAGCTGGCGCAGCACGAGGCCGCACGGCAGCGGGCGGTGCCGCCGCCGGGCGCCGACGGTCACAGTGTCTCGCTCGAAAAGGCCTGGCATGGGCTGCACTACCTGCTGTGCGGCGCGCTGGAGCCGGCGCCGGGTCCGTTCGGTCAGGCGGTGTTTGGCGGCACTCAGATCGGCAAGGATCAGGGCTACGGGCCGGCCCGCTATTTCCAGCCGGCGCAGGTCGCCGAGATCGCGGCGGCATTGGGCACGCCCGGCCTCGCGAAGACGCTGCGGGCCCGCTTCGATGCCGCGGCGATGACACGGCTCGGGGTCTATCCCGGCACCTGGGACGCGGCCGAAGACCGCGACTGGCTGATCACGGCCTTCCGCGAGCTGCGAGATTTCTACATCGCCGCCCGCAAAGCCGGGCAGGCCGTGGTGACCGTGATCGAGTGAGCGCCTCGCGCCCGAGCGGCGCTATTTGCGCCCGCCGCCGTCGATCGCGCGCCAACGTCGGCCGTCGCGGCGCAACAGCGCATCGGCCTCGGCCGGCCCGGCGCTGCCAGCCGGGTAGGTCGGCAATTCCGACGCCCGCTCCTCGGCCCAGGCGTCGAGCACATCCTGCACGACCCGCCATCCGGCCTCGATGTTGTCGGCGCGCTGGAACAGCGTCGCGTCGCCGACCATGCAGTCGTAGATCAGGGTCTCGTAGCCAGTGCTCGCGGCGACCCGGAAATAATCCTCGTAATTGAATTTCATCTCGACGCCGGCGATGCGCACCGAGGGACCCGGGATTTTGGCGCCGAAGCCGAAGGTGACGCCTTCCTCGGGTTGGATGTGCAGGATCAGATCGTTCGGGGTCAGGCGCTCGACCGGCGTGTCGCGAAAGAACGCCAGCGGCGCCTGCTTGAACTGGATCGCGATCTCGGTGCGCCGCCGCGCCAGCGACTTGCCGGTGCGCAGGTAGAACGGCACGCCGACCCAGCGCCAATTGTCGATCATCACCTTGAGCGCGACATAGGTCTCGGTGACCGAACCGGGCGCGACACTCGGCGCCTGCCGATAGGGCGCGATCTCGCGGCCGGCGATGCTGCCGGCGCCGTATTGCGCCCGTACCACATTGGCGCGCCCGTCCTTGCCGCTGAAACTGTGGACGGCGTTGAGCACCTTGGTCTTCTCGGTGCGCAGATCGTCGGCGTCGAAACCGGCCGCCGGCTCCATCGCAGTCAAGGTCAAAAGCTGAAACAGGTGGTTCGGCACCATGTCGCGCAGCGCGCCGGTGGCGTCGTAGAACCTGCCGCGCTGCTCGACCCCGATCGTCTCGGCGACCGTGATCTGGACATGGTCGATGTGGTCGCGGTTCCACATCGGTTCGAATAGGCCGTTGGCGAACCGGAACACCATCAGGTTCTGGACGGTCTCTTTTCCCAGATAATGGTCGATGCGGTAGGTCTGCCGTTCGTTGAGGACGCCGAGGATCTCGCGGTTCAGCGCCTGCGCTGAGGCCAGATCGCTGCCGAACGGCTTTTCGATGATGACGCGCCGCCAACCCTGCTCCGTCTCACGGACCAAGCTGGCATGGTCGAGCTGCCGCACCACCGGCGCGAACGCCGCCGCCGGGGTGGCCAGGTAGAAGAGGTAATTGCCGCAGCCGCCAAGAAATTTGTCCGTCTCGGCAAGGAGCTGCGCCAGCTTGGCGTAGGTGTCGGGGTCCTCGAGATCGCCGCGGAGATAGTGGGTGCGCTCGGCGAGCCAGCGGCAGTCGTCCTGGTCCAGGTCGCCGCGCACGAATTGGCGCAGCGACTCGGCAAGAAGCCGCCGGAAACTATCGGCATTCTCGTCGTGCCGGGCAACCGCGATCAGCGCGAATTGATCCGGCAGCAATTGCGCCCGCCGAAGGTTGTAGAGCGCCGGCAGCAGGAGGCGCCTGGTCAGGTCGCCGCCGGCGCCGAAAATGACCAGGATGCAGGGCGGCGGCTTCGGCTGCGCGGTCGTCTCGACCGTAGCAATCGCGCTCGACATGATGGCCCCCTTCGGCCGACAGACTCGCAGCACACAGAGCGCTGGATCAAGCAGCGGCTGTGTTCAAAGACATCAGCATCAAGTCGCGCCGGTTCAAGCAAGTTCTTGATGGTTCGAATGCGTGCCTAAGCGATGCGAGTTTTCATCGAAATGAAACCGCAGATTGCGGCTAATCCGCCGCGACGCGCTGTTGCTGCTCGACTGTCGGGACGCCGTCGGTCAGTGTCGTTCGCCGCAGGTCGCGCGGGTATTTCTCGTCCTCGTAACGCCGCGCCCGGTGCATGACCGTGCGGTTATCCCACATCACTAGATCGCCGGCACGCCACTGGTGCGAATAGACGAATTGGCGCTGCGTCGCGTGCTCTGTCAATTCGCGCAGCAGCAGCATCGCTTCCGGCACCGGCCAACCGACGATCCGGCCGGCATGCGACGACAGGTACAGCGATTTGCGGCCGGTCTTGCGGTGGGTGCGCACCAGCCGCTGCCGCACCGGCGCGAAGGCGCGCACCTCCTCCTCGGTGAAAGAGAAGCCGAGCGCACCCTTCGAGAAGATGCGGCTGTGCTCGCAGACCAAATCCTCGATCAGCGCCTTGGTCTTGTCGTCGAGCGCCTCGTACGCGGCCCGCATATCGGCGAATTCGGTGTTGCCTTCGCCGTTCGGAGTGGGCGGTGGCACGACATGGGCGCAGAGCGCCGAATACCGCGCCGGGATCGCCTTGTAGCTGCTGTCGCTGTGCCACAGCTGGTTGCCGAGGCCAAACAGGCGCTTGCGGTCGTCGCGGTCGAGGATGCGCCCGCCGGGTCCGAGGTTGGAGATGTCGGACAGCGCCGGATTGTCGAGCCGCTTGCCCTCCGGGCTGCTGATCTGTGTATACGGCGGCTCCAGCTCGCCGAAATTCCTGGTGAAAGCGATCTGCTGCTCTGTGGTCAGCGGCGCATCGCGACGGAACACCAGCACCGCGTATTTGTCCATGCCGGCGTCAATTGCTGCCGCGTCCTCGGATGACAGTGGCCGGCCGATCTCGACCCCGGAACATTCGGCGGCGATGACCGGCGTCAGCGGGGTGAAGGTCAGGGACACGGGCGAGCTCCTCGATGCGGCTACAGCGGCCAAGCGCCGCCGGGGAACGGGATGATCGGGACCATGCTGCCGGGCGCGAGAGCCGGGGCGTTCGGCGCCCTGATGACGAGGCAATCGGCCGCGGCGAGCGGCCGCATCATCGAGCTGTCCTGCACCTCGAACGGCACCGCCTCCAGCGTGCCGTCGGCGGCGCGAACGAGGCGCGAGCGGAGGTAGTCCTGGCGCCGGTCGTTTTGCTTGAGCGCAACGCCAAGCCGTGCGGTGACAGTCTCAGTCGCACCGGCGGGCAGGCCGCTCAAACGGTCGAGTGCCGGCTTCAGGAACAGGAGAGCGCAGACCAGCGTCGAGACCGGGTTTCCCGGCAGGCCAACCATCGGCGCGCCGCGGTAGCGCCCGACCATCAGCGGCTTCCCCGGCCGCATCGCGATCTGCCAGAAATCGATTTCCAGGCCTTCCTCCGCGAGGACATCGCGGACGAGGTCGTGTTCGCCGACAGAGACGCCGCCGGTGGTGACGAACAGATCGACACCGCGCGCCGCCGTCGCGATACGGCGCAGCGCATCCGGATCGTCCGGCGCGTTTCCGACCAGCACCGGCACACCGCCGGTGGCGGTGACAAAAGCGGCGAGCGACATCGAATTCGAGCTGACGATCTGGTGCGGTCCGATCGGATCGCCCGGCATCACGATCTCATCGCCGGTCGACAGGATGCCGACGACCGGACGGCGATGCACCATCAGCCACGGCCGGTTCATCGCCGCGGCGAGACCGATATCGCGCGGCGTGAGGCGCCGGCCGGCCTTGAGCAGCACTTCGCCCTCGGCAAAATCGAGTCCTTCGCGCCGGACGTACCGGCCCTGCGGCGCGCCTTCCTTGACCTGCACGCGGTCGCCGTCGCGCTCGGTGTCCTCCTGGATCACGATCGCGTCGGCCCCCTCGGGCATCGGCGCGCCGGTGAAGATACGTGCCGCCTCGCCGGGCCCCAGCCTGCCGCCGAACCCGGCGCCGGCGGGGATCTCGGCGATGATCTTCAGGGTCGCCGGCACCTCGGCGACGTCCTCGGCACGCACCGCGTAGCCATCCATCGCCGAGACCGCGAAGGGCGGCTGGGTGCGGCGGGCGGCCAAATCCTCGGCGAGAACGCGGCCGATCCCATCGGCAACCGAGACCTGTTCGACCGGCACCGGTTCCAGTGGCGCCAGGAGACGCTGTAGTGCTTCTTCGACGGAAATCATTGGGGAGCCTCGTAGTCGCCGGATTTGCCGCCCGACTTCTTCAGCAGTCGGATGTCGGTGACGGTCATCGCCCGGTCGATCGATTTGCACATGTCGTAAATCGTCAGTGCCGCGACGCTCGCTGCGGTTAATGCCTCCATTTCGACTCCGGTCGGCCCCTTGAGGCGGCAAGTTGCGGTGATCTCGACGGCCGATTTCTCCGGCACGCAGGCAAGATCGACAACGACCGAGGCCAGCGCCAGCGGGTGACACAGCGGGATCAGGTCGGAAGTGCGCTTCGCCGCCATGATGCCGGCGAGCCGCGCCACCGCCAGCACGTCTCCCTTGGCGATCTCACCGGCCTGGATACGGGCGAGTGTTTCGGGCTTCATCTTGACCCAGGCGCCGGCGACCGCGACCCGGTAGGTGTCGGCTTTTTCCGACACATCGACCATGCGGGCGCGCCCTTCGACATCGACATGGGTCAGGTCGGGGAGACGCAGCAGCCGGCGTGTCGCCGCCGCAACATCGGTGGCGCGCATCAGCGACTCGCCGACCAGGAAGCAGCGCACCCTGACCGCGGCGAGCCGGTCGAGGTCGGCCGGCTCGCCGAGGCCGCTTTCGCCGACCGCGATGCGGTCGCGCGGCAGCAGCGGCCCGAGCTCCTCCGCAGTTTTAAGATCGACCTTCAACGTCTTGAGGTTGCGGTTGTTGATCCCGATCAGCCGGGCATCGAGGCAGAGGGCGCGGTCGAGTTCGCTGCGGTCGTGAACCTCGACTAGCACGTCAAGGCCGAGTTCGGCGGCGGCGGCGGCAAGCTCACGCGCCGATGCGTCGGGCAACGCCGCCATGATCAGCAGGATGCAATCGGCGCCGAGAGCCCGGCTTTCCAGCACCTGATACGGATCGACGATGAAATCCTTGCGGAGCACCGGCAAGGAAGCAGCGCCGCGTGCCGCGACCAGGTACTCGTCGGTGCCCTGGAAATACGGCTCATCGGTCAACACCGAGAGGCAGGCGGCGCCGCCCGCCTCATAGGCCTGAGCCAGGCTCGCCGGGTCGAAATCGGCGCGGATCAGCCCCTTGCTCGGCGAGGCTTTTTTGATCTCGGCGATCAACCCGTACTTGCCACCCTTCAACTTGGTTTCGAGCGCGTCGGCAAACGGTCGGACCGGCGGTGCTTCGGTCAGCCGCTCGCGCAGCCGCGCTTCCGGCATCGCCGCCTTGCGTTCGGCGACATGCGCGCGTTTCCTGGCGCAAATCTCGGCGAGGACATCTCTCACCGGTTGGTCTCCGCCACCAGCCGATCGAGCACGCGCGCCGCCGCGCCCTTGTCGATCGCCTCGGCCGCCAGTCCCATGCCGTCGCGCAATTTGGCGGCGCGGCCGGCGACCACCAGCGCGGCGCCGGCATTCAGCAGAACGACATCGCGCAACGGGCCGTTGAGACCGCCGAGCAGCTCGCGCATCAATGCCGCATTGTGGGCCGGCTCGCCGCCGCTCAGCGTGTCGAGCGACGCCCGTTCGAGCCCGGCTTCCTCCGGCGTGATCTCGAACTCCCGCACCCTGCCGTCCTTGAATTCCGCGACCGTGGTCGGGCCGGCCGTCGTGATCTCGTCGATGCCCGAGCCGTGCACGACCCAGGCGCGCTCGGCGCCGAGCCGGCCCAGTACCTCGGCCATCGGCACCACCCATTGCGGCGCGAACACCCCGACCAGGATGCGCCGGGCCCCGGCCGGGTTCGACAGCGGCCCCAACAGGTTGAAGATCGTGCGGGTCGCCAGTTCGACCCGGGTCGGCCCGACATGGCGCATCGCGCTGTGGTGGCGTGGTGCCATCAGAAAGCAGATGCCGACCTCCCAAAGGCAGCGGCGCACCACCGCCATCTCGCAATCGATATTGACCCCGAGCGCCGCCAGCACGTCGGCCGCGCCGGATTTCGACGAGAAAGCGCGGTTGCCGTGCTTGGCGACCGGCACGCCGCAGCCGGCGACGACCAGCGCGGTCGCGGTCGAGATGTTGAACGTGCCGGAAGCGTCGCCGCCGGTTCCGACGGTGTCGATCGTACCCGGCGGCGCCTCGATCGCCAGCGCCTTTGCCCGCATGATCCGCGCCGCGCCGGTGATCTCGTCGACGGTCTCGCCGCGTACCCTCAACGCCATCAGAAACGCGCCCATTTGCGATGGCGTCGCATTGCCGCTCATGATGATCTCGAACGCGGCTTCGGCCTCGCTCTCGGACAGGGTGTGGCCGGCGGCAACGCGGCCGAGCAGCGGCCGCAGATCGTCCGAAGGGGCGGCGGCGGTCATCGGTTCTCTTCCATCGCGCTGTTATATCAGCCGCGCCCGGATCGCGGAATTCGGGCAATTTTCGCGGCCACCGGCTTCTCTGGACGCGCGGCCGATCGCGATGCCAGCATGGCCGGTGCCGATCGGCGCAGTGGAGGCGGGTCGCATGGGTCGGGTTCTGAGGACGTTGCCGGCACCGGCGCTGATGCTGGCTATTCCCGGTCTCCTGGTCGTCATCGGGCTATGGTCCTTTGGCGCGGATGGAGGCATCACGGCACTGGCTTGTATCGCGGTCATCGGGATCGCGCTTTTCACCGCGGTGCCGCCGGCGCTGTCGCTTGCCACCTTGATCGACGCTATCGAGCGGCTGGAGCCGGACACTGACATGGCCGAAGGCACGCCGGTCTCCTGGCCCGGCCGACTCATGCCGATCGCCAGCAGAATCTGGTTGGCGGTCTTGCGTGTGCGCCGTGCCTGGCGCGAACGCCTACTTGCCGTTTCCGCCGATCGCGATGCCGCCGAGGCGGTCATCGCGGGCGCGCCGGAGCCGCTGATCCTGATCGACCGAAGCCGCCGCATCGTCCGCGCGAATGCGGCCTCCAGCGAATTTGTCGGTGTCGTTTCGGAGCCGCGCGATCTCGCGGCGTCCTTGCGCAATCCGGCGCTCCTGGCAGCAGTCGATGCCGTCCTGCGGGTCGGCGGCCGGCGCATCGTCGAGTTCGAGGTTTCGATTCCGGTTGCCCGCATTTTGGAGGCGCGGGTCGCGCGGATCGAGGGACCGGCGGTCGGCGGCGGCGCCGCCGTGCTGACCTTGCACGATGTCACGGCCTTGAAACGCGCCGAGCAGATGCGTGCCGATTTCGTCGCCAATGCCGGTCACGAGCTGAAGACGCCGCTAACCAGCCTCGTGGGCTTCATCGAGACGCTGCTCGGCCCGGCGCGCGACGATGCAGCGGCACGCGAGCGTTTTCTCGGCATCATGCGCGAGCAGGCCGGGCGCATGGCCCGCCTGGTCGACGATTTGCTGTCCTTATCGCGCATCGAACTGAACGAGCATGTGCCACCCACTGCGCAGGTGACGCTCGAGCCGGTTATCGAGCAGGTGGCCGCAGGCCTCGAGTTGCGTGCCGCCGCGCGGCAAATGCGGATCGTGTGCTCATTGCCGCGGGATCTTCCGGTCGTCATCGGCGAAGCGGACGAGTTGGCGCAGGTCTTCCAGAACTTGATCGACAACGCGATCAAATACGGGCGGCTGCAAACCGAGATCACGGTCTCCCCCCGCATCGCCGAGGGGCTCCTCGGCATCGCCGTCGCAGACCGCGGCGACGGCATCGCCGACGAACATTTGCCGCGTCTAACCGAGCGCTTTTATCGCGTCGACAGCGCCCGTTCGCGCGAGCTTGGCGGTACGGGGCTCGGCTTGGCGATTGTCAAACACATCCTCAATCGGCACCGCGGTCGGCTCGATATCGAGAGCACGCCGGGAGTCGGCTCGACCTTCACCGTGTGGCTTCGCCTCGCGCCCCCCTCGGAAATCGTGGCTGCCGCTGCCGGCGACAGCCGGAATCGCCGTCATCAAACTGCAACAAAACTGCCATAAGACGGTCGTGCCACATTGCTAAAACTCACCAGCCCGTCGTCCGATGGGTTCATTGCGATTGACAATCTGGAGACAGCCGTGAGCGCTCGCCGTATCGCGTTGCTTTCGGGCATTTTGGCCGCGACGCTTGCCGCGTCGCCCGTCAGCGCTGCCGAGATTTCCGGTGCCGGGGCGACCTTCCCCTATCCGATCTACGCCAAATGGGCCGAGGCCTACAAGGCAAAGACGGGGACCAGCCTCAACTACCAGTCGATCGGCTCGGGCGGCGG
>DATARH010000317.1:0-2211 GCA_036264235.1 Allostellaceae bacterium | reverse complement strand
AGCGAGAAGTGGTGCCGATCTATGCCAGGATCAGCATCCATCAAATTCGCGGTCGCGATCTCGGCACCGCAGCGCCGGCAGTAACGTCCCGAAAATCGGCCTGGCACTAACACACCCGAAGGTACTGCAATTTGTCTCTTCTCCGCCGAGCGGCTAATGGCGATGCCCAAACAGGGCCAGGATATGAGCAGAGGACATGACAGCGGGCTTTCGCGAACGTTAATTAACTGTAACTTCATGATTGCGAGTAGCAGAGCCCGGCTGGCTCGCAGTCCGAAGGCAGCGCGCTGTTCGAGCTTATCAGCACGGCTGTCCGATAGGCGCTCAAGACGGCCCGGATCGCCAACGCGAACCTGACTGCCGGGGCGAATCCCATCGATGTCGGCACCTCGGCGTAGAGCCTATGGCGAGAGCGGAAGGGGAAGGCCCAAAGGGTGAGACCTCCTCGGCGGGTTCGTTGCTGCCTCCTCGAGGCGCTCGCCGAAGACATCGAAGCTGCGGAAGGACGGGTTTTTGTCGGCGGAACGAACCGCTCCCTGACATTCCAGGAGATCGCGAAAGCCGTCTATTCCGAAATGGGCCGCCTGCCGAGGGACGCGCGGGAAGAATTGGAGGTCACCAAAGTTTACGACCCGTATTTCGGCACGACTACCTCGGCAACGCACATCGTGGCGCCGGAGATTGATCCGGAGACCTGCAAAGTGGAGCTCAACCGCTACGTTGTCGCCGAGGATAGCGGCCACATGATCAATCCGATGATCGTCGACGGTCAGGTTCACGGCGCGGTCGCCCAAGGCATCGGGGCGGCCCTCTACGAAGAGGTAATCTACGACGCCGCCGGTCAGCTCCTGACGGCCAGCCTCGCCGATTATGCCATCCCGACCGCGAGCGAGGTGCCATCGATAGCGACCGTCCATCTCGAGGCGGAGTCCCCGTCCACTGTGGGCGGCTTCCGCGGCATGGGCGAAGGAGGGACGATTGGCGCGCCGGCGGCCATTGCCAACGCGCTTGCCGATGCGCTCGCTCCGCTCGGAGCCGAGATTTTCGAGCTGCCGATGACTCCGGAGCGCCTATTTCGCCTGATCGAGAAGGTCTAGGCGCGAGCGCGAGGAGAGTCGCAATGGATCTGAAACTCGAAGGGCCAGAGTTGCGCTGGTTACTGGCAGAGCGAACAACCCGGGCCAGCTAGATCGGACCATTTTCAGTTCAGTGGTCCGGTCGTATCGGTAAGCCGCTCAATCGCAACCGTAATCCGATGCCAGATAGCCGCCCCAGAGTGGTCACCGTCTGCTGTTAGCTCGTCGGCACGCCGGAGCCTATTCGGCTCGGCGTCGTCGAGAAAACCGTCAATGATCTGGACACCGATCGGCAGCCCGGTATCGTGCGTCCGATCGGCGCCGTCGCCGCCGGCAGGACATTGAGGGTGGCGGGGCCAGCCCAGTGAGCTGGTCGAAATGCGATCTCTTCTGCCCATCAATGTCGAGTTCGCGCGTCGCCATCGGCGTGTGACACGCTTTGCCAGAGAGCGGTTGACCGATTGTTAGCCGAACCGGTCGAATTCGGACCGACCGGCAAGCGGCCGGCTGTGGGTCACGCTGACGGGTATCTAGACGCGCCGAAACTTTCCGTCGCGCTGCTTCACGTGCACCACTCCTTCAGGAGCTAATTCTTTGGCCCGTTCAATCGCCTTCTTCTGTGTTGGTGCTGTGGCGCTAACCCTTTCCGCATGGGGCAACTTGACAGCCCACCCCTTCGGATGCGGCTCGACAAAGTACTCACTGTGTTTTGCCATTTCGACCTTCTTGGCGTCTGGCGGACGCTCGAAACAGAGCCCACCACCTAAGATTGAGATGCGCTGTATGTGGGAGCCGAGCAAGAGCTGGTCAATAGGATCAGCGCGGGGCGCCTTGTGATGAAGGACCGGCGGCGCTGAGGGCCCGGAGGGTCCCCGATGGGTGAAACGAATGGCGGCCTCGTGAAGTTGGGTCCTGCTTCGCAACCGCCGATGCGGCCCGCCAGATTGCAAAGGGCGGGCGGCACCGCGAAGCCCGCTTTTATCGCCTCTGTGACGGTTTTGTTTCCCGAGAGGCTCCCTCTTTTTGTCACCGGGACCGGGAGTTCGAATCCGGCTTCCTCCAGCGGCGAGTCCGAAGCGAACTCGGTCCAGGAGTAATCCGACAGCAACGCCCCTTGAACCGGGCGCGGCCGGTG
>DATARH010000299.1:0-18974 GCA_036264235.1 Allostellaceae bacterium | reverse complement strand
CTACGAAAGTATTTCGTAATTCCAAGGCTTTTTTCGTAGGCGGTCGTCACACGGGCGCTCTGATCACCCCGCAGCGTCGCTCTCCCGTTTCGGCTCTCTGGGCAACACCATCTGGGTCTGAATCATCATCGCAGCGAGCTTGCCGTCGGCACGGTAGATCGAGGTCTGCAGCACGATCGTGCGCCGACCGACATGCACCGGCACCGCGATCCCGGTAAGCCGCTCCCGGCCGCAAGCGCGAAAAATGTTGGTTTTCGACTCGATGGTCGTAGTCCGGAAGCCCTTATTGACATTCAGCGCCGCCAGCCCGCCGCCGAGATCATCGGCAAAAGCCGCCAGCGCGCCGCCATGGACATGGCCGCCATTGTTCAGGTGGCGTTCGTCGGCATCGAGTTCACCGACCAGCCTGTCCTTATCGGCGCTGGTGATGCGGATACCGAAGTGACCCGGCATGCCGGTCCGGTCGGAGGTCGAGGTCATGGGAAAGCCAATCCGTTCTGAAATCGGCTGATCCTAACAGCAACCGATCTGCCGCACGTCCAGGAACCCGCGCGGAGAGTGCCTGTTTCGAATGCCAGGAGGAAATTCGATGTTCAAAGCACTACTGACACCCGTTCTGCTCGGCCTCGGCGTTGCGCTGATGATCCGGATGGCGAGCGCCCGCCGGGCCTGACCAACCGGGCGCACTGCCCGCCGGAAAATCGGCAACATGGGGGTGCAACCGCGCCCGCGCGCTCCATATCTTGCCGAAGCGGGTCGCGGTCGCACGTGGCCGGCGACCGTGTTCAAGGTGCTGCCGCACGGCGGCCCGCGACCCTCGAACCAACGGTTCGGGAGGACGCGACATGCATGTCCGAAATCCGGTTGAATGGAGTGTCGATCAGCTGCGCTCGGCGGGGCACGCGATCGAGGGCGCTGGCCGTGCCCGCTACGGTGCGCAGGCAGCGCCGGCGATCCGGCGGATCGGCATCGCCGACCTGATCGATTGCCTGCGCCGCGGTCTCGACGATTTTGCCGCGTCGCGCACAGACGTCGTCTATCTCGCCCTTGTCTATCCGGTGGCCGGTCTCGTTCTGGCCCGGCTCGCCTTCGGCTACGACATGCTGCCGCTGGTCTTCCCGCTCGTCTCCGGTTTTGCCCTGATCGGTCCGCTCGCCGCTGTCGGGCTGTATGAGATGAGCCGGCGCCGCGAGCAGGGCACCGAACCGAGCTGGGCTGACGCGTTCAGCATCGTCCATGCGCCGTCCTTCCCGGCAATTGTCGGCCTCGGTTTGGTCGTGCTGGCGCTCTTCCTGCTGTGGCTCGGTGCCGCGATGGCGATCTACGGCTGGACCCTCGGGCCCGAGCCGCCGGCTTCGGTCGGTGCGTTTTTGCGCGACGTGCTCACGACCGGCGCCGGGTGGGCGCTGATCGGTATTGGCATGGGCGTCGGTTTCGTCTTCGCGGTTCTGGCGCTGGTAATCGGTGTCCTATCGTTTCCACTGCTGGTCGATCGCGATGTCGGGTTCGACATGGCGGTGGCGACCTCGGTGCGCGCGGTCGCCGCGAACCCGATTGTGATGGCTGTGTGGGGACTGATCGTCGCCGGCGCGCTCGTGCTGGGATCGGCGCCGCTGTTGCTGGGCCTGATCGTGGTAATGCCGGTGCTTGGCCACGCGACCTGGCATCTATATCGCAAGCTGGTGGCGCCGCGCTGAGCCGGAACCCCGAGAGCGCAGCCGCCGCCGTATTCGAGCACGGCCGCGCCCGCGGCTTTCTGCACCGGCCCCCTGGCCCGGCAAAGGGAGGGCTGGTGCTGACCCACGGCGCGGGCGGCAACTGCCAGGCGCCCCTGCTGGTAGCCGCCGCCGGCGCGCTGACAGCCGCCGGGCTTTGCGTGCTGCGCTACGACCTGCCGTTCCGCCAGCGTCGCCCGACCGGGCCACCGTCTTCGTCGGGCGCCGCCGACCGCGCCGGGCTCAAGGAAGCGGCGGCGGCGATGCGCGATGTCATCGCCGGGCCGATCTATCTCGGCGGCCAATCCTATGGCGGGCGGCAGGCGACGATGCTCGCCGCCGATGAGCCGGAAATCGCGCAGGGCCTGCTGCTGTTCTCGTATCCGCTGCACCCGCCGGGAAAGCCCGACCGGCTGCGGATCGAGCACTTTCCGCGCCTTACCGCCCCAGCGCTGTTCGTGCATGGCAGCCGCGACCCGTTCGGCGCGATCCCCGAATTGCGCGACGCGATCACGCAGATTCCAGCCCCCACGGAACTGATCCCGGTCGAGGAGGCGGGCCACGATCTGCGCCGCGGCCGGTTCGATCTCGCTGGCGTTGCGATGGCATTTCTGGCGCTCCTGCGGGACTGACTGAGCGATGCGCTGCGACCCGCTTTTCGCCGATCGATACGACGCCGGGAGCCGGCTTGCCGAAGCGCTCGCCACCTACCGTGACCGCGATCCTATCGTGCTGGCCTTGCCGCGGGGTGGCGTCCCGATCGGGTTCCAGGTTGCGAAGGCGCTGCACGCGCCCCTTGATGTGCTGCTGGTGCGCAAGATCGGCGCGCCGGGCCAGCCCGAACTCGGACTCGGCGCGGTTGTCGACGGCAGCGACCCGCAAACCGTACTGAGCCCGTCCGTCGTCGCTGCGGTGGCACCGCCGCCCGGCTACATCGAGGCGGAAACCGAGCGGCAACTTGCCGAGATCGAGCGCCGCAGGCGGCGCTATACCGGCGACCGACCGCCACCGGCGCCATCCGGCCGCACGGTGATCGTCGTCGACGACGGCATCGCGACCGGCGGCACCGTCCGCGCGGCGCTGCGCGGTCTTGCCCGCAGCAGCCCGGCCCGACTGGTTCTCGCCGTGCCGGTCGCGCCGACCGACAGCCTCGCCGAACTCAAGCCCGAATGCGACGAGATCGTCTGCCTGGCAACGCCAGAGCCGTTCTACGCGGTCGGCCAGCACTACCGCGACTTCACCCAGACCGAGGACGACGAGGTCGTGCGGCTGCTCGATGAGGCGCGCCAATGGGTGACGGAGGGTGCCCCGCCGCCACGCGCGAAAATTTAAGGCCAGGCCGCCTCCGGCGGCAGCGACATCAGGATCGCCTCGACATTGCCGCCGGTCTTGAGGCCGAAACGGGTGCCGCGGTCATAGAGCAGGTTGAACTCGGCATAGCGGCCGCGGCGCACCAACTGGTGGCGGCGCTGTTCCGGCGTCCAGCTCTGGTTCATCCGGTCGCGCACGATCGCCGGGAAAATCCCGAGAAACGCCTCGCCGACGATGCGGCTGAACGCGAAATCGCGTTCCCAATCGCCGCTGTCGATGTAATCGAAAAAGATGCCGCCGACGCCACGGGGCTCGTCGCGGTGCGGCAGGAAGAAATACTCGTCGCACCACTTCTTGAATTTCGCGTAGGCGTCCGGCTGATACGCGTCGCAGGCAGCGGCGAGCGCGGCGTGAAAGGCGGTCGCGGCGACCTCGTCGGGATAGATCGGGGTCAGGTCGGCGCCGCCGCCGAACCAGGCCTTGCCCGTCACGATGTGCCGCGTGTTCATATGCGCCGCGGGGACCAACGGCGAGCGCATATGCGCGACGACCGAGATGCCGCCGGCCCAGAAGCGCGGGTCCTCGGTCGCGCCGGGGATCTCGGCCCGAAATTCCGGCGCGAACGCGCCGAACACGGTCGAGACGTTGACGCCAACCTTTTCGAAGACGCGCCCCTTCATCAGCGCCATCGTGCCGCCGCCACCACCCTCCCGCTGCCAACCGCTGCGCTCGAAGCGGCCCGGCTGCATCTCGGCGAACTGCGCGCCGGAATACGCGTCCTCGATCGCCTCGAACGCGGCGCACAGCCGGTCGCGCAGTTCCGCATACCAATCGGCGGCGCGGCGACAATGTTCCGCGCGCTCTTCCGGAGGCCAGGTCTCGCTCTGCGTCATCGCCTCACGGCTTTGGCAACTGCCCGGTCTGGCGCAGCGCTTCGTAGAGCGCGATGGCGCCGGCCATCGCGACGTTGAGGGATCGCGCGCCGGCTTGCAACGGGATCACGATGCGGGCGTCAGCGGCTGCATGCACGAAATCGGGCACGCCGGCGGTCTCGCGACCAAGCAGAATAGTGTCGCCGGCGGCAAAGGCGAACTCGGCAAGCGGCGCTGTGCCGGCGGTAGTCAGCAGGACCAGCCGTGATGAAGGATCGCGGGCGGCGGCGAACGCCGACCACGAGGAATGGCGGCGGAGCGCGACATGCGACCCGTAATCGAGCGCGGCGCGTCGCAGCCGCCGATCATCGAGCAGAAAGCCCGTGGGCTCGATCAGATCGACCGCCACACCAAAGCAGGCTGCCAGCCGCAAAATCGCACCGGCGTTCTGCGGAATATCGGGCTCAAACAGGGCGATGCGCACGACGATTTGTCCCGCGACCGGGTAGCGTTTCTGCGCCATAATGAGATCGATCGGCGAGTTCTCCGAGGCGCCGATTTATGCGGCAGTCTGTCGCATAGTTCCGATTCTTCAAGGGTATAGCTTCCGGCCGGCGCGGCGTCCGCGCGCCCAAACGCGGGCCAACGGGGTTTCGTAATGACCGATACGGCGCAACCGCACGTTTCACCGGCCCATGACGGCGAAACCCGGCGCGATTTCCTGGTGCTGACCGCCGGCGCGCTCGGTGCGATCGGCGCCGCGGTGACGATCTGGCCGTTCATCGACAGCCTCAACCCGGCCAAGGACACGCTGGCGCTGTCGACCACCGAGGTCGATCTCGCGCCGGTCCAGGTCGGGCAGCGGCTGACCGTCGCGTGGCGCGGCAAGCCGGTCTTCATCGACCACCGCCCGCCCGAGGAGATTAAGAAGGCACAGGATGTCGACGTCGCGTCGCTGCGCGACCCGCAACCGGATTCGGCGCGAGTCAAGAAGCCCGAATGGCTGGTCATCGTCGGCGTCTGCACGCATCTCGGCTGCATCCCGCTCGGCAACAAGCCGGGCGACGAGCGCGGTCCGTTCGGCGGCTGGTTCTGCCCCTGCCACGGCTCGATCTACGACACCTCCGGCCGCATCCGGCAAGGGCCGGCGCCGCTGAACCTAGTCGTGCCGCCATACGACTTCACCTCCGACACGGCGATCAAGATCGGCTAGGAGGGCGCGATGACCGTTCCCGCGACAACCCATCGAGGGCCGCAGAGCCGCATCCTGCGCTGGGTCGATTACCGGCTGCCGTTTTATTCGATCATCGAGCACGACCTCACCGGTTATCCGACGCCGAAGAACCTGAGCTACTGGTGGAATTTCGGATCGCTCGCCGGGATCATCCTGGTGATCATGATCGTCACCGGCATCGTGCTGGCGATGCATTACACGCCGCATGCCGATCTCGCCTTCGACTCGGTCGAGCGCATCATGCGAGACGTCAATTATGGGTGGCTGTTGCGCTACATCCATATGAACGGCGCATCGATGTTTTTCCTGATCGTCTACATTCATCTGTTCCGCGGCCTCTATTATGGCTCCTACAAATATCCCCGCGAACTGTTGTGGATGCTCGGCGTCGTGATCCTGATCCTGATGATCGCGACCGCGTTTATGGGCTACGTGCTGCCCTGGGGGCAGATGAGCTACTGGGCCGCCACCGTCATCACCAACCTGTTCTCGGCGGTACCGGTGTTCGGGCAGAAGATCGTGACGCTGCTGTGGGGCGGGTTCACCGTCGGCAACCCGACGCTGAACCGGTTCTTCTCGCTGCACTACCTGCTGCCGTTCATCATCGTCGCCGTCGTCATGCTGCATCTGGTGGCGCTGCACCAGCACGGCTCGAACAATCCGCTCGGCATCGACCATCGCGGGCCGCAGGACACGATCCCGTTCCATCCGTATTATACGATCAAGGATTGCTTCGGGCTCTGCGTGTTCCTGATCCTCTTCGCGTTCTTCGTGTTTTACGCGCCGAATTTTTTCGCCAGCGCCGACAACTACATCCCGGCGAACCCGATGGTGACGCCGAACCACATCGTGCCGGAATGGTATCTCCTGCCGTACTACGCGATTCTGCGCTCGATCACGTTCGATTTCCTCGGCATCCCCAGCAAGCTGCTCGGCGTCGTGCTGTCGCTCGGCTCGCTGGTCCTGCTGTTCTTCGTGCCGTGGCTCGACACCTCGCGGGTGCGCAGCGCCCGATTCCGGCCGATCTATCGCTGGGTGTCCTTGCTGCTGCCGATCGACGTGGTCGCGCTCGGCTATGTCGGCAGCCAACCGCCCGCCGGGTTCGTGGTGACGCTCGGCCAGATCGCGACCTTCTACTACTACTTCCATTTCCTGGTGCTGATGCCACTGATCGGGAAGCTGGAGCGGCCGCGGCCACTGCCGATCAGCATCGGCGAGGCGGTGCTCGGCACCGGCGCCGCAGCGCAGAGGCCGTGACATGCTGAAAGAAATGTTCGCGGCGGCGCTGCTGATCGGAGCGCTGACGGTTGCCGGTGCGCTCCGAGCCGAGGAAGAGGCTCCAACTCCGCCGCATCAGCAATGGTCGTTCGACGGGGTGTTCGGCACCTATGACATGGCCGCGGCGCAGCGCGGCTTTCAGGTGTACAAGGAAGTCTGCGCCGCCTGTCACCCGGTGAAGCATCTCTATTACCGAGACCTCGAAGAGCTCGGCTACAGCGAGGACCAGATCAAGGGGTTCGCGGCCCAATCTCAGGTGACCGACGGCCCCAATGACGAAGGGCAGATGTTCCAGCGGCCGGCGCGGCCATCCGACAAAATCCCCGAGCCGTTCCCGAACGACCAGGCGGCGCGGGCCGCGAACAACGGCGCGCTGCCGCCCGATCTATCGCTGATCACCAAGGCGCGCGATGAGGGCCCCGATTACGTCGACGGCATTCTGAACGGGTTCAAGAACCCGCCCTCCGGCGTCAAGGTGCCCGAGGGCATGTACTACAACGAGTACTTCCCCGGGCATCAGATCAAGATGCCGCCGCCGCTCAGCGAGAACCAGGTCACCTACGCCGACGGCGCCAAGGCGACGGTGCCGCAGATGTCGCATGATGTGGTGACGTTCCTGGCCTGGGCCGCGGAGCCGACGCTCGACGAGCGGCACCGCATGGGCATTAAGGTGATCCTGTTCCTGCTCGTCGCGGCCGGCCTCTTCTACGCCGCGAAGCGCAAAATCTGGGCGCGCGTGCACTGAACCGAACCGCGTGTCCCGGCTCTTCCCGGGCACCGTGGCCGAGAGCGCAAAGTGCTACTCGGCGGCCGCGGCGACCTTGGTCTGGCGGAAAGCCGGCATGACCTCCTTAGCGAAGCGGTCGAGATCCTCCAGCTGGACATCGAGCGGGGTGCCGAGGGGCGTCGCGCAAATCACCCGGTCAATCCCGGGATAGCGCTTCTCGACCGCCTTCAGCTGCTCGACGATGTCCTCCGGCCGTCCGGCGAGGAAGCCACCGGCCTTCACCGCGTCCTCGATCCTCGGCAATTTCACGGTGCCGGCCAACCTCGGGTCGCGCATCGCGGCGATCTGCTCGTCGGTCAAGGCCCGCACAAGGCGGAGTTCGCCGAACATCTTCATGTTCTCTTCGTAATGCGGCGCCGCCTCGCGGATCGCCTGCTCGCGGCTCGCCGCGATGTGAAACTGGTAGCCCAATGCCAACCGCTCGCCGAGTTCGAGCTTGATGCTGCGGCGGGCATAGGCCGCCTGGAAACCGAGCATGTGGCGCTCGACGGCGCCGCCCTCGGCTGAACCACCGCCAATCACGCCGTTGATGCCGTGCTTGGCCATGAAATCGAAGGCGCGGTCGGAGCCGCTCTGGATCGGCTGCCAGCATTCCACAGGCTGGCGCTCCGGCGCCGGCACCAGCGTGATCTCCTTCAGGGTGTAGCCGCGATAGGGCACCTCCGGCGGGATCGTGTAGTACTTGCCCCGGTGCGAAAACGGCTTGCCCTCGAAGGCCTTGAACAGGATGTCGACGCCTTCCTCGAAGATCTCGCGGTTGGCGTTCTGATCGATCAATGGCGCGCCGAAGGTCTCAACCTCGCGGGTGTGATAGCCGCGCGCCACGCCGAAGATCACCCGGCCGCCGGTCAGAACGTCGGCCATTGCATAGTCTTCCGCGAGGCGCAGCGGATGCCACATCGGCACCACATTGAAGCCGCAGCCGATGTTGATGTTCTTTGTCACCCCACACAGGTGCATCGCCATCATCAGCAGGTTCGGGATCAGCTCCGTCCCTTCCGGCTGGAAGTGATGTTCGGCCATCCAGAAGGTGTTGTAGCCGCGCTCATCCATGCACTGGGCGTATTTGACGACCTTGTGCAGCGCCGCCGCGAGCTGTTCCCGCGAATATTGGCGCTCATTGATCGGCGTGCCGATGTAGCCGAGGTCCTCCATATCGGCGGTGCCGTAATAGGAGCTGTCGAATTTCGTGATCATCGCGGTGTCCTCGCTGTGCTGACCCGGACTGTCCCGGTCGGGAGCGGTTTCGTCCAGTGGAAATCCGACAGGGCGGCCATGATCGGCGAAGCACGGCGGTAGCGCGCCCGCAACGGTGCTCTGCCCTAAGGGCGATTGCCGCCCCCTTGCCGGCGCGGTATCACAGCCGCGGTCATTGACCAAAAACTAGGCACAACAAAAGGGTGGCCGGCCGATGGCCGATTTCGTCGAGACCGGCTCGGCCCGGATCGCCGGTGCTATGCCAGTGACCCGCGGCCCCGGTTCGCACAGCATCGAGTCGCGCGCTTCCTGGGTCGCCGCGACAATCGTGCTGATCCTGCTGTCGGTGTCATACGGCTCGCCGCTCTTGGTCGTGGTCGGGCTGAAACCGATCACCGAGGAGCTCGGCACGGCCCGCCAACTGGTCGCCCTGGCCGGCGCGCTGACCTGGCTCGGCACCGGCGCCGGCGGTATCCTGATGGGCTGGATCGCCGAGAAGATTGGGGTGCGCGCCACGGTCACCTTCGGCGCCGTGATGATTGCGCTCGGTCTGGTGATCTCGTCCTACGGCAATGTCTGGGTGATCCTGGCCGCGCATGCGCTGCTGGTGGGGCTGCTCGGCAACGGCGCGCTCTACCCGCCGCTGCTGGTTTATGTCAGCCGCTGGTTCGACCGGCGCCGCGGCACCGCGCTGGCGCTGATCTCGTCGGGGCAATACATCGCGGGCATGGTGTGGCCGACCGTCTTCGAGCGCGGCATCGATGCCTATGGCTGGCGCATGACGATGGTCGTGTTCGCGGCCGCGATGGTCGTCGCGGTGCCGGCGGCGGCGTTCTTCCTCGGGCGCGCGCCGGAGCCGCTGATCGGATACGGGTCCGAAACCGCCGGCGGCCGGCCCCGGGTCCTTGGGTTGCGGCCGAACCTGGTGCTGGCGCTGATCGCCGCCGCCGGGTTCTGCTGCTGCATCCCGATGGCGATCCCGCAGGGCCATCTCGTGGCGTTCTGCAGCGATATCGGCATCCCGGCGGCGCAGGGCGCGGCGATGCTGTCAGTGCTGCAGGCGAGCGCCTTTATGAGCCGGATGCTGTGGGGCTGGCTGACCGACCGGATCGGCGGCCTCAAGACGGTGCTGGCCGGATCGGCCTGCCAGGCGCTGGCGATCGCGGCGTTTCTGACGACCCAGGACGAGGCCAGCCTCTTTGCGATCTCGGCGGCCTACGGGCTCGGGTTCAGCGGCATCATCCCGGCCTATGTCGTCGCGATCCGCGAGCTGTTCCCGGCACGCGAGGCGTCCTGGCGGGTGCCGAGCGTCTTATTCGTCAGCATGGGCGGCATGGCGGTCGGCAGCTGGCTCGCCGGCGCGCTCTACGATCATTTCGGCTTCTACGCGCCGGCCTTCGCGATTGGCATCCTATTCAACATAGCCAATCTGGCACTGGTCGGGTTTCTGGTCGCACGCGAGCGGGCGGGCGCAGTGCTGCACCCGGCCGCCGCCTGACCTAACCGCCGAGTTCCTGCGCGACTTCGAGGATTTCGCGCCGGCGCGGCACCCGGTCACCCCAGACCCGGTCGAAATCGGTGACCAGCGGCTTGATTGCGTCCGAACCGGTCACCGCCTCAGCCGCCGCCGCCGATTCGAATTCGTAGAAGGCGATGTGGACACCGGGGGCGCTGCGGCTCCAACAGCGCCAGGCCCGACGCGCCCCGAACGCGCGCAGCGCCCAGGGCAGGTGGTCGGTCTCGTACCAGTGGTCGAAGCGGTCGCGCTCGGCCTCCGGCACCTCGGCGCGCACTGCCAGATATGCCTTCGCCATATCGCTCATGCATCCTCGACGGTGAAGCCGATCTTCAGCGTGGCCTGATAAAAACTGACCTTGCCCTGCTCGATCTGGCCGCGGGTCTGGACGATCTCGAACCAGCGCAGATTGCGCAGGGTTTTGGCGGCGCGGGCGACGGCGGTCTGGATCGCGTCTTCGATGCTCTTCTGCGACGAACCGGTGATTTCGATGACCCGGTAAACATGGTCGTCCATGGGCGTCCTCCGATGGGGGGAGCGCCGCTTCGCCGCGGCGCCTGGTGCGCAATAGCTCGTGCCTCGCTGCGCGAGTGTAAAGTGCAAAACGGCCGATCAACCTGCGGGGTTGCCACGGCCCCGCGCCGACCAGACGAGCGCGCCGGCGGTCGCCGCCGCGAGAGCACCGGCGACGAGGAATGTGACGCGGAATGCCGTAAGGAATGCCGCGGTCGCATCGGCGCCGCCGGCGAGCGCTCCTTGCTGCTGTGTCTGGAACAGCAATGTCAGACCGGCCGCTGCGCCGACGACCCCGACGGTGCGGGTAAGCATCGAGAGGCTGCCGGCGACCCCGCGGTCCGCGAGCGGCGATGTGGCCAGCACCAGCTCCATATAGGCGACCTGGAAAAGGCTCATGCCGATTCCGTGCAGCGCCAGCGCCAACACCATCAAGACCGGTGCCGTCTCGGGCTGCCAGGTGGCGACCGAGCACAGCCCTGCGGCAGTCAATAACGCTCCGAGCGGGCCGACGCGAGCCGCGCCAAGCCGCGCCACCAGCAGCCCGGCTAACAGCGAATTGCCGGCCATCGCGATAAAACCGCTGGCCAGCACCAAGCCGGCGCTCGGCACCGTCAAGCCGGTGTACCGGACCAGGAAATACGGTCCGATCAGCATCACCGAGAAGGCAGAGAAATTCATCGTGCAGCCGGCCGCGTTGACCAGCGCGAAGCGATACACGCGGAACAGATCGATGCGGATGATCGGCTGAGCGGTGCGGCGCTCCCACCACACGAATAAGGCGAGGCTCGCCGCTGCACCCGGCAGCAGCAACAGCCCGAGATAATCCCCCCGCGACAGGCGCGGCAACGCATTGATCGCGAACAGCAGCCCGGCCAGCCCGAGCGCCAGCAGCAGCGCGCCGACAATGTCGAAGCGCTGCTCGCGCGTAGCGCCGCCGAGGTGCGGCAAGCCTCGTAGGAAGGCAAGGCTCACCAGCGCGACCGGGGCGCGGAACCAGAACACGCTCGGCCAGCCGTACCGCGCGACCAGCGCGCCGCCGATCACCGGTCCGAGAGCAGAGCCGAGCGCGAACATCAGGGTGAAGATGCCGAGCGCGTGGCTGCGCCGTGCCTCGGGATAAAGCGCCGTCACCAGCGCCGGGGCACAGCTGATGATCAGTCCGGCGCCGATCCCCTGCAGAAACCGGCAGAACAATAGCCAGCCGAAGCTCGGCGCCGCCGCGCACAGCAAAAACGCGATGCCGCTCCACAACAGCCCGGCGCGGAACACCCGGGGGTGGCCCCAGATGTCGCCGGCGCGGCCCAGCGCCAGCATCAGCCCGGCATGCGTCAGCACATAGCAGATGATGACCCATTGGATCATCGCAATCGGCAGGCCGAAGCTGCCGGTAATGTCGGGGAAGGCGATATTGACTGCGGTGTCGAGCGGCACCACCGAAATGCCGAGCCCGACCAGCACCAGCCGCACCGCCCCGCGCAGGCCGGCATTGGCATCGCGCGCCGTTGCGGGCAGCGCAGGAGTGAGGCTCGGCGGGTTCATCGCGCCTTCATTCGGAGGAGCCCACGCGGCGACAGAGCAATCAGGCGGAGTCGGTGCCTCACCGGCGCGAGATTGCGTCGCTGCGCCGGCAATGACAACAATGGCCTCAACGAGCGGGACGGAAACGCTACGGTTCGATGACCGAGGACGGCAAATTCGCCCTCGCCGTGCATGGCGGCGCCGGCACCTTGCGTCGTGTCGAGATGAGCGCGGCACAGGAGGCCCTGTACCATGCCGGGTTGCGGCAGGCGCTGACCGCCGGGCGCGCAATTCTGGCGGGTGGCGGCAGCGCCCTCGACGCCGTGACGGCGGCGGTCGTCGCGTTCGAGGACGATCCCCTGTTCAATGCCGGGCGAGGCGCCGTCTTCACCGCCGCCGGTACGCAGGAGATGGACGCGGCGATAATGGACGGGCGCGCGCGCCGGGTCGGCGCCGTGGCGGGGATTTTCGGGCCGCGCAACCCGATCCTGGCGGCGCGGGCGGTGATGGACCACTCGCCGCATGTGATGCTGATCGGCGAGGGGGCGATCGCCTTCTGCCGGGAACGAGGCCTGGCCTTTGCCGAGCCGGCCTACTTCCATACCGCGGCACGCTGGCAGGCGCTGCAGCAGACACTCGCCGGCGATGATCTGGTCGAACCGGACGAGGCGCGGCGGCACGGCACGGTCGGCGCCGCCGCTCGCGACCGCGCCGGCAATCTGGCGGCGGCGACCTCGACCGGCGGCATGACCGGCAAATTTCCGGGGCGGGTCGGCGACAGCCCGGTGATCGGCGCCGGCACCTTTGCCGACAACGCCAGCTGCGCCGTGTCGGCGACCGGGCACGGTGAGTTCTTCATTCGCTTCGGCGCCGCCTACGAGATTGCCGCGCGGCTGCGCTGGGGCGGGCAGGCGCTCGGCGAAGCGGCGCCAGCGGTCGTCGAGGAATTGGCGGCCAAAGGTGGCTCCGGCGGCCTCGTCGCGATCGATCACAACGGCGCGATCAGCTTGCCGTTCAACTGTGCCGGCATGTATCGCGGGTATGTCGAAAGCGACGGCATCATATACACCGCGATCTACGACGAGCCCTGCCGGCAATCATGAGACCCTTGCATCCGATCCGTTACGCCGCCGTGCTAACCGTCGCGCTCTTTGCCGCGAGCGGCGCTGGCGCGCAGACCGGCGCGGGCGCCGGGGTGTCCGACGGCATGGTCAAGATCGGGCTGCTGCTCGATATGTCCGGTCCTTATTCCGACCAGAACGGCACCGGCAGCGCGGCCGCGGCAAAAATGGCGGTCGAGGATTTCGGCGGCAAGGTGCTCGGCGCGCCGATCGAGCTCGTCGTCGCCGACCACCACGACGACAAGGATCAGGCGGGCGAGATCGCCCGCCGCTGGTTCGGCCCCGAGCATGTCGATGCGGTCCTCGACGTCGCCGGCTCGTCCGAAGCCGTCATCGTGCAGGCGATCGGCCGCAACCGTGACAAGATCGTGTCGCTGAGCGCGGCGCGAGCAACGCGGCTCACCAACGAGGCCTGTAGCCCGACCGGCATCCTGTACAATTTCGACACCTACGCGATCGCGCACACGCTCGGCAACACCCTAGTGAAGCGCGGCGCCGACACCTGGTTCTTCATCACCGTCGATTACAGCTTCGGCTACGATCTCGAACGCGACATGGCCGCGGTGATCACCGCCAATGGCGGCAAGGTGCTCGGTCATGCGCGGCATCCATTGGACACCAAGGACTTCTCGTCCTATCTCCTGCAGGCGCAGCAATCGAAGGCGAAGGCGATCGCTGTCGCGAACGCCGGCACCGACATGATCAACACCGTGAAGCAGGCGGCGAAGCTCGGCATCATGCCGCGGCAGGTCATCGCGCCGCTCAGCCTGCGCTTCACCGGCGCCGCCGATCTCGGGTTGGAGGCGGCGCAGGGGTTGATGGTCGCCGAGCCGTTTTATTGGGATCTGAACGACGCCACCCGCGAATGGTCGAAACGTTTTTTTGCGCGCATATCGAAGATGCCGAACAGCTCGCAGGCGGCGCTCTATTCGTCGATCATGCACTACCTGAAGGCGGTGGCGAGTGCCGGGACTGATGCCACCGATCCGGTGATGGCGAAAATGCGATCGACGCCGATCGACGATTTCTTCACCCACGACGGCCATATCCGCGCCGACGGAGCGATGGTCCACGACATGCGCCTGTTTCAGATCAAGACACCGGCCGAGTCGAAGTATCCGTGGGACTATTACCGGCTGGTCGAGACGATCCCCGGCGAGCAAGCCTTCCAGCCGCTCTCCGAGTCCAAATGCCCGCTGGTGAAGCAACAGGGCGGGTGAGGTCTAAGCGAAGGCGGCGCGCAGCGCTGCGGCGGCCTCGTCGAGAGCCGGAGCAGCGGCACGGATGATCTTGCCGTTGCCGACAAAGCCGTGGATCTGGCCCTCGATGCGTCGGTGACGGACCGGAACGCCGGCCGCTTCCAGCCGGCGCGCATAGGCGTCGCCCTCGTCGCAGAGCGGATCGTATTCGGCGGTCAGCACAAGGGCCGGCGCGACGCCGGCGAGATCGGGCGCGCGCAATGGCGAGACGCGCCAATCGCCGACATCCTCGGGCCCGCGCAGGTATTGCTCGTAGAACCAGCGCATTGTCGCGCGGGTCAGCAGATGGCCCTCGCCATAGCGTTCGATCGACGCGTGGCCCATTCCGCCATCCGTCGCCGGATAGATCAGCAGCTGATGCGCGAGTCGCGGCCGGCCGCGATCGCGCGCAACCAGCGCGACGACGGCGGCAAGATTGCCGCCGGCGCTGTCGCCGCCGACCGCGATGCGCACCGGATCGACACCGAGCACCGCTGCATTGTCGGCAGCCCATTCGGTGGCGGCGACGCAATCCTCGACCGCCGCGGGGAATTTGTGCTCCGGCCCCATCCGGTACTCGACCGAAACGACGGCGCATTCGGCGCGCACCGCGAGATGGCTGCACACCGTGTCGTGCGTCTCGATGCTGCCGACAACCCAGCCGCCGCCATGAAAGAACATCAGCACCGGCAGCGACTTGCCGGCGACCGGCCGGTACAGCCGCAGCGGCAGCAGGCCGCCCGGGCCGGGCATCGTCAGATCGCGAACCTCCGCGACCGGCATCGGCTCCGGCGCCAACCCCGGCCGGCCGGCGGCGTAGAGCTTGCGCGCCTCGGCCGGGGTCACGGTCTCGAAGGCCGGGCGGTTGGCGATCCGCACCATGTCGAGCAATGTCTGGGCGTCGGGATCGAGCGGCATCGCTTATCCTTTACTGACCCTCGGGCTTTTCGATCAGCGCCAGCATCTCCATCCCGAGGCCGTAGCCGAGCAGGTCCTGCATCTGCCGCCGCAAAGCTTCCGTCAGCAAGAGGCGGGTGTAGCGCAACAGGAGCGTGGGTCGCCGCGCCAGATCCTCGGCCAGTTCCCAGGCGCGGCCCAGCAATTTGTCCGGCGACAGCACCTCGGCGACGAGGCCGAGCTCGAGTGCCTTTTGGGCATCGAGCGTCTGGCCGGTCAGCAGGAAATAGCGGCCCCGATTCATGCCGAGCAGCAGCGGATAGACGATGTGCATGCCGTCGCCGGGCACGACATCGGACGGGAAATGCGCGGAATCCTGGAATTGTGCCGTGTCGGCGGCCAGCACGATGTCGCACAACAGCGGGATCTCGGAATGACGCCAGGCCGGGCCATTGATCGCGCTGATCACCGGCACCTCGATTTCCAGGAGCCGCATCAGCAGCTGCCGGCCCTCCCAATGGATGCGGTCGATGCGCTCGGGGTTCGGCCGGGTCGGAAAGGACGAGGTGCCGGGGGTCGCACGTGGCCCGGAGAATTCGTCACCGGTGCCGGTCAGGATCACCACCTTATTCTCGCGGTCGGCGCCGACATCGTAAAAGGCGTCCGGCAGTTCGCCATGCGGCAGGAAGCCCCAACGCAGCGGCCCGCCATCGGTGTGCAACGTCATCTGCAGAATGCCGCCGCGCCGCTCAAAGCGGATCGTCTGGTACTTGTTGGCGTAGTCTTCGAGCCTGATCATAGTTTCCCCCGAACTCCATGGGACGCGTAACCCGCCAACTAATGCGGCACGGCAACCATGGCGGGTTGCGCTGCGCTCCACCCGCCCTACAGCATGGCGGCTACGCCTTTGTCCAGGCGAGGATCGCGGCGGCGGTGTCGTCGGGTTTGTCGAGCTCGGCGAGGTGACCGGCGCCGGCGATCACCTTGACCTCGGTTTTGCCCTTGATGGCATCGGCGAATTTTTCGGCATAGCTCCGCGGCATGATGTGGTCATGCTCACCCCAGAGGACCAGGGTCGGCGCCTCGATCAGCGGCAGGCGCTTTTCCAGCTTGGTGTTGCCGAGCGGCCAGAAGATGCGCGCCGCCGCCTCGCTGGCGCGGCTCTGCTCGATCGGCCATTCCGGATCGTTGTGTCCTTCGGGTACCGCCTTCAGCGCCTCCCAGATCGCCGGGTCGGCGCACATCAGCCCCGGCAAATCGGGCGCACGCTGTGCCCACGGATCGGTCGGCGGGTCCTTCTCGTCGAACAACCCGAACGGCGCGATCAGCGCGAGGCGTCCGACGCTTTGCGGCCAGATCGCCGCCATCTCGGCGACCAGCGAGCCGCCAACCGAGCTGCCGGCGAGATCGGCACCGTCAAGCCCGGCGGCGTGCAGCAGCTGGCGGACCGCCAGCACCCAATCGAGGTGACTGTCGAGCACAGTGTGGCCGCGCTCGCCGCCCGGGAAGCCGGGAAGCGACGGCACGACGACAGTGCGCTCCTTCGCCAGCGCGTCGAGGAACGGCACCCATTTCGGCAAGCCGCCGAAGCCGCTGACAAAGCCGAGTTTCGGGCCGCTGCCCTTCTTCCAAACGCGGCAGGAGAAACCGTTGATCTCGACGGTGGCGGTTTCTGGTTCGGTCACTATTCCCTCATTGTGAGATTACTGCTTCCGGAATCTGCGCCACACGTATTGCAAGGTGAGACAGCTCATAGACACCGCCGTTATCAAGATTCCATTTTTCAGAGCGCCGGGATAACCAAAGAAAAAGTTCCACATAAGATAGTAGAGGCCTCCGCCCGCGACTGGGAGAAGCACCCGTAAAGCCAAATCGCCGCTTAATATGCTCGATCGGAGCGGCATTTAGCTACCCGTTCAAATAGAAGACTCGGCACGGCCGGGCTTCACCCGGCCGTCTACTCCGCCGCCAGTGTTGCCGGTTGGAAGGACGGCAACTCGGCGCGCTCGGGCTTCGCCATTGGCTGCGGCCACCACTTGTCCTCCCATTCGGAGAACAGCGGCTTCAACCGTGGCATGACCTTCTCGGCGAACAGCTTGGTATTATACTTGGCGAGGTCCTTGCCCATGTTGCCGAACTGCAGCAGCAGCATCAGATGGCCGACATTGAGGCTGGTCGCCACCTCGGTCAGCTGCTCGACGACCTCGTCCGGCGAGCCGATGATCACGTAACCCTTGTCGACGATGCCGTCCATTTCGCGCGACAGCATCTGGAACTTGTCGGCATATTTGGGAGGCGCTGACGCGTCGGCCGCCCGCGACACCATGCCCTGCACGCCGGAGCGCAGCGTCGCCTCGCTGGTGTAGCCCGGCGGGTTGGCGAAACGCGCATCGATATGCAGGCAGCGTCCGTAGAAATATTCGGCCGGCTCGCGGTAGAGCTCGTAGGCCTCTTCGCGTGTCTCGGCGACGCCGACGGTCTGCAGGAAGCCCGCATGGTACGGGTTCGGCTCCTTGCCGAGCCGCTTCATCTCGTTCCAGAAGCCGGTCATCGTCGTCTGGCCGGCCTTGTAGCCGAAATAGCTGAGATACGCGTAGACGTGGTCCATATCGGCGCACCAGCGCCAGGTCTCGACCGAGCCGCCGCCCGGGATCCAGATCGGCGGGTGCGGCTTCTGGATCGGGCGTGGCCAGATGTTGACGTAGCGCTGCTGGTTGAAACGGCCGGTCCAGGCGAAGGTGTCGGGCTCGGTCCAGGCCTTCAGCACCAGGTCGTGCGCCTCGTAGTAGCGCTCGCGCAAGACGCTCGGGTTCTGGCCGTAAGCAAAGCAGGTGTCCATCGGCGTGCCGACCGGGAAACCGGCGATCAGCCGGCCGCCGGAGATGCAGTCGATCATCGCGAATTCTTCGGCCACTCGGGTCGGCGGGTTGTAAAGCGCGAGGCTGTTGCCCATAACGCACAGCGCCGTGTCGGTGGTGCGCCGCGCCAAGGCCGAGGCGATCAAATTCGGCGACGGCATCAAGCCGTAGCCATTGTTGTGGTGCTCGTTGACGCAGATCGCGTCGAAGCCGCATTCGGCGGCGAATTCGAGCTCGTCCATGAAGTCGTTGTACATATGATGCGCGCGCCGCGGGTCGAACAGCGACGAGTGAATGTCGACCCACACCGACGGGTTCTTCTCCCGGAAATCCTCGGGAAGCTCGGTGTAGGGCATTAGGTGAAACCACATCAGCTTCATGGCTTTTCCTTTCCGAACGGCGTTCAGAAACCGCTTGCCCGCAGGGTGGCCCCGCCGCGCCGGCGCGTCAACTGGCGAGGACTTTGTCTTAAACTCGAAACGCCGACTGATTGCCGAAGCCGGCCAGCTGCTCTACCCTTGGCGGCATGTGGGGGGTCCGAACCGGCGCCGCGACTGCGGCCTGGGTAGTCATGGCTGTTTCCCTGTCGGGGTGCTCGGTCTTCGAGGACCTGCTCGCGCCGCCGCCATTGGAGACCGCGTTCACCCCACAACCGGCGCCGCCGCCACCCGAGCCGCCGCAAAGCGTCGCGCTGGCTCCGCCAGCACCGGATGCGGCCCGGACCGAAATCGCCACTTGGCTGCACAATGCCGGGTATCAGCAGTTCCAGATTGCGGCGCTGCTCGAGCACGCCGATACCGAAAGCCATTTCCAGGCCTGCGCCGCCGGCCCCGGCGGCTACCGCTACCTGTTCCAATGGGGCGGCACCCGGCTGCAGCAGCTGCAGCGCTTCGCCCACCATTCCGGCTGCCCGCAG
>DATARH010000297.1:0-11434 GCA_036264235.1 Allostellaceae bacterium | reverse complement strand
ACAGAAGATTGCGGGTGTTCTCGAGGCCGGTGAAGACCACTTTCGGATAGGCGGGAATGCCGGTCGCAAACGCCATGTTGGGGAATCTGATCTGGGCGGGCCGGTTTCACCAGCCGCAGGATGTCGCCCTTACCGACATATGGGCCCAGGGCCGGCCGGGCGGCACCACTTCGTTGAGGATGACTTCGCCGGGAGGCAGATTCGACTCGCTCATCGCATCATCCTCGCAGAAGCTCGTGCTCGATCGGAAGGACACTGCAAATGGCGCTCCACTTCAGCCGCGACGAATTTGCCGCCCGCCGGAACCGGGCCTGCGCCGAGATGGCGAAATCCGGCCTCGACGGCCTGCTCCTGTTCCGGCAGGAGAGCATGTACTACCTGACCGGTTACGACACCAGCGGCTACAGCATGTTCCAGGGTATGTACCTGGCCGCCGACGGCTGCTTCGCGCTGCTGACCCGCTCCGCCGATCTGCGCCAGGCGCGGCTGACTTCGGTGATCGAGGACATCCGCATCTGGATCGACCGCGAGGTCGCCGACCCGGCCACGGAATTGCGCGAGCTGGTGGCGGAATATGGCGGTCGCGGCAAGCGGATCGGGGCCGAGTACCACGCCTATGGGCTGACGGCACAGCGCGGCCGGATGGTCGACATCGTCTTCGCCGGGTTCTGCGAACTGGTCGACGCCTCCGATCTCGTCCGGCTGCTGCGCCTCGTCAAAAGCCCGGCCGAACTCGCCTATCTGCGCGAAGCCGGCAGGCTGGTCGACGAGGCCTGCGCGGTGTCGCAGCGGCTGACCATGCCCGGCGCCGCGGTGGGCACCGTCTATGGCGAAATGATCGGCACGATCATGCGCGGCGATGGCGACCCGAGCGCCAGCCGCTGGCCGATGGGCGCCGGCGAGGAGGCGCTGCTGGTCCGCTATCACACCGGCCACGACACCGTCGCGGCGCGCGACCAGGTGCAGTTCGAAATCGCCGCCGCCTATCGCCACTACCACGCGGCGCTGATGTATGTGATCCTGACCGGCAATCCGGACCCGCGCCACCGCCCGATGTTCGCGGCCTGTGCCGAGGCGCTTGATGCCTGCGAGGCGGCGTTGCGGCCGGGCAACACGGTCGGCCACGTGTTCGACGCTCATGCGCGGGTCTTCACCGAGGCCGGGTATGCCGGGCATTTCCTCAATGCCTGCGGCTATACGATGGGCGCCACTTACCCGCCGACCTGGATGGACTGGCCGATGGTCTATGCCGGCGAGCCGCAGGTGCTGGCGCCGAACATGGTGTTTTTTCTGCACATGATCCTGTTGAACAGCGACACCGGGCTCGGCATGTCGCTGGGCGAGACCGTGATCGTCACCGAAACCGGCTGCGAGCCGATCAGTCACGCGCCGCGGCAGCTGCTGATCGCCGGGGCCTGAGCGCACCCTAGGCCGGTGCGCGGCGGCGCCGCTGTTCGATCTGCCGCCGCAGCACGGCCTCGGCGATCAGGATCAAGGTGGTGACGCCGATCAAGAAGGCGCTGACCGCGGCGATCGTCGGCTCGACCTGAAGGTTCAGGCTGTTCCAGATCCGTACCGGCAGGGTCTGGGTATGCACGCCGGCGAGAAACAGCGAGATCAGCAACTCGTCGAACGAGGCGAGAAATGCGAACAGCGCCGCCGACAGCACCCCCGGCAAGGCGATCGGCAATACCACCCGGCAGAACACCCGCACGCGGCCGGCGCCGAGGCCAAGCGCGGCGCGCTCCAGGTTCGGATCGACGGCGTGCAGGGAGGAGAGCAGGATCAGCAGCACGATTGGCATCGCGATCACCGCATGCGACAGCCCGAGCCACAAATAGCTGCCGATCAGGCCGAGCCTGCCGGCGAGGTAGTACATCGCGATCGCGGTGATGATGCTCGGCACCACGATCGGCATCAGCAGCAGCGACAGCAGCAGTTTCTTGCCACGGAACTCGCTGCGCAAGAACGCATAGGCGGCGAAAAAGCCGGTCGCGGTCGAAACGACACAGGCGATCGCGCCGATGATCAGGCTCGACAGCAAGGCCCGCTGCCATTGCAGGCTGCCGAAGAAACGAGCGAACCATTGCAATGACAACGAAGTCGGTGGAAACCGCAGATAGCCGTCGCCGCTGAAGGCGAGCACCACGACGATGGCGATCGGCGCCAACAGCAATACGCACATCGCGGCTATGTAAAGGCGCAGCAACTGGGTGGGCCAGCGTCGCATCGCCTACCGCGCTCCTATCAGGCGGCGGATGTCGGTCAGCCGGTAATAGACCGCGTACAGTGCCAGTGTGACCAGCAGCAGGACTAGCGACATCAGCGCCGCCGCCGGCCAATCGACCGCGACCTCGAGCGAGCGGTCGATCAGCATCGCGATCATCACGTCGTGCTGGCCACCCATCAGCGCCGGCGTGATGAAGAAACCGATCGAAAGGATGTAGACGATCATCGCGCCGGACAGCACGCCGTGCAGGCTCAGCGGGAAATAGACACGGCGAAAGGTGTAGAAGCCGCTGGCGCCGAGCCCGGCCGCGGCGCGCAACAGCGACGGGTCGATCGCGCGCATCGCCGCATAGAGCGTCAGCACCATGTACGGCAGCAGCACATAACTCATGCCGATCAGCACGCCGAGGCGGTTGTACATCAGCGGCAAGGGCCCGGCGATCACCCCCGCCGCGAGCAATGTGTCGTTGACGAGGCCGTGCTCTCCGAGCAGCACCATCCAGGAGAAGGTGCGGACGATGATGCTGGTGAAATACGGCAACACGATCGACAGCAGCACGATCCGAACGCCGCTGCCGGTCCCGGTCGTCAGGTAATAGGCAATCGGGTAGCTGACCAGCAGCACTGTGGCGGTGACGATCAGCGCGATCCAGTTGGTCGTCGCCAGTGCCGTCAGAAAGGCCTGCGACAGCAGCAAATCCCAGGCCTGGTCGATGAAGTCGGCGGTCGTGCCGTCGAATTCGGTGAATGAGCGGACAAAGAACAACACCAGCGGCACCAGGAACAGGAAAATCAGGATCGCGACCGCGGGTGCCAGCAGCAGCAATATCCGGTCGGGCGGCACCCTCGGAGCGGCGAGCGAGGCCGGAGCGGGCGCCGCAATGGTGATCGTCATCGCCGGTTCAGGTCTCGCCGGCGAGGATCAGGCTGTCGGCGACCCGCCAGCGCAGCACCACCGCTGCGCCGTTCGGCAGCGGCGCGACGCCTGCCGCGTTCTGCAGATCGACCGTGATCGGCGGCATACCGTCGATATCGACGGCATAGCGCAGGATGTTGCCGAGTAACGAGCAGCGCCGCACCGTGCCGACCAGTGTATTGGCGCCGGGGTCGGCCGGAACCGATGTCCCCGACGCGATCTCGACTCGCTCCGGGCGAATGAACAGCAGCCCCGACCCGGTTACCGCACCGGCGCTGCGCGGCACCCGTAATTCCTGACCCGAAGCCAGGCGCAGCCGGACAAGCTCGCCCGACTGCCCGATGACAATGCCTTCGATCAGGTTCGCTTCGCCGAGAAAGCGCCCGACGAACGGGTTGGCCGGGCGCTCATACACGTCGCCGGGGAGTCCAACCTGGTCGATCCGGCCGCGGTTCAGGATGGCGATACGGTCGGACATGCTCATCGCCTCCTCCTGATCGTGGGTGACGTACAGCATCGTCATGCCGAGCCGCTGCTGGATCTCCTTGATCTCGACCTGCATTTCGAAACGCAGGTTCTTGTCGAGCGCGCCGAGCGGCTCGTCCATCAGCACCACCGGCGGGTGGAACACGATCGCGCGCGCCAGCGCCACCCGCTGCTGCTGCCCGCCAGAGAGTTGGCGCACGTCGCGGCCGGCAAATCGCCCGAGCCGCACCAGTTCCAGTGCCCAGCCGACGCGCTCCTCGATCGCGTCCTTGGCCCAGCGCCGCGCCCGCAGCGGAAAGGCGATGTTTTCGAAAACATTCAGGTGCGGGAAGATCGCGTAATTCTGGAACACCATACCGAAGCCGCGCTTCTGCGGCGGCACTGCGGTCATATCCTCGCCATCGACCAGGATCGCGCCGCCGTCCGGACGGACGAAGCCGGCGATCATCATCAGCGTCGTGGTCTTGCCCGAACCGGATGGCCCCAGCAGCGAGAAGAATTCGCCCGGCGCGATCGCGGCGGCAACCGCGTCGACGACGGTCTCGTCGCCGTAGCGCTTGGTCAGCCCGCGCAATTCGATGGCGCCACGCCCGGCGCCCGCCGGAATCGGAGCCGTCGGTGCGGCCGGCGGCATCGCCGCCGCGGGGCTCGGCGCCGCTAGGACAGAATCCATTTCGACCAGATCGAATTGACCTTGGCGCGGTTCGCGTCCCACCAGTTCACGTCCTGGATGAAGCAGCGCTTCATCTGCTCCGGGCTGCCGGGCAACCGGGCGAGCGTTTCGGCGGGGAGGAGGTCGAAGGTCTTGCGATTGGTCGGCCCGTAATTGAGCTCCTTGGCGAGCCCGAGCTGCGCGTTCGGGGTCATCGCAAAATCCAGAAACAGCTGCGCCGCCTTGGCGTTCTTCGCGTCCTTGAAGACGCCATAGGCCTGGACCTGCAGCATGTGTTGGTTCCACTCGATCGCCACCGGCGCGCCCTTGCTGGCGATTGCCTCCAGCCTTCCGTTCCAGATCGAGCCGAGCACGACGTCCTTGTCGGCCAGCATCTGCGCCGACAAGGCGCCGGTATCCCAGAACTTCTTGATCGCCGGCTTGATCCGCGACATCGATTTGAAGGCGCGGTCGAGGTCGATCGGGAACAGCTTGTCCATCGGCACGCCGTCGGCGATCAATGCGAATTCCAGGTTCGGGGTGCTGGCCGCCATGTCCTCTAGCATGCGTGGCCCGGGAAATTTGGCGGCGTCCCAGAACTCGGCCCAGCTCTTCGGCTGCTTGCCCTCGGAAAAGGTCTCCTTGTTGTAGCCGAGCACGGTCGCGTACAGCGCCAGCCCTAGGGTCGTCGAGGCCTTGTAATCGTCGGGGACATCCTTCGGGTCGGCGTATTTCCAGCTGCCGTAATCGATCGGCGCTAGGGCGTTCTCGCGGTTGAGTGTGACCAGCCCGTCGAGCCCACCATCGACCACATCGAGTTCGGCATTGCCCGATTTCACCATCGCCAGCATCTTGGTCATCGTGCTGGCGACGACGACGACCTCGATGCCGGTCTCCTTGGTGAAAGGCTCATAAACGTATCGACGCTGCGTCTCGTCCCAGGCGCCGCCGGGATTGCGCACGACCAGCTGGCCTGCGGCCCGCGCGGGCCGGCGACACAAAAAGGGGATCGCCAGCGTCGCGGCGCCGGTGGTCAGAACGCTTCGCCTGGTCAGGATCGGCCGCATCAGAAGTCTCCCTGGTTCAGCTCTCGCATCCGCGGACCGCCGCATCTGGATCAGTACGACTGCGCTCGCAAAAAACAGGCCGCCGGCGTTCGGCCCGCACGGGTCTTGTGCAAACTCCCGGGGGAGACATCGATCGGCCAGCCTGTTCCGATGCTTGTTTTGACTTGTGCCGACCATCCTACGCTCGATTGCCGCTTTCCGGCCACCCTCGCGGCGCCATAGTACGCGCGCATCGGCACCCGAACAGCGGCTGCCTTGTTCGCGGCGGGTCCGGCCCGTAAATTGCGTGACCCAGCTCCGCGACCCGTCAGGAGCCCAGCCGATGATCGCCGAAGCCGAGATGTTCGACCCGCGGCATTACGAAGCCGTGCGCCGGCCGCTGCTCGACGCCGAGACGATGCCGGTGTGGTGCTACACCTCCGAGGCGTTCTACAGGCGCGAGGTCGAGCGCATATTCCGCAAGGTGTGGAATTTCATCGGCGCGGCCGACCGGCTGCGTCGGCCCGGCGATTACTTCACGCTCAGCTTCGCCGGGGTCCCGGTCATCGTCCTGCGCGACCAGGAGGGCGAGCTGCGTGCCTTCGCCAACACCTGCCGGCATCGCGGCTCGGCATTGCTGGAGGGCGAGGGCAATTGCCGGCTGATCGCCTGCCCCTATCATAGCTGGAGCTACCGCCTCGACGGCGCCCTCGCCGCGGCGCCCGAGATGGACCAAACGCATGGGTTCGACCCGGCCGAGCACGCGCTTGTGCCGATCGCTCTCGCCAGCTGGGGCGGCTTCCTGTTCATCAACTTCGACCCGGACCCCGCGCCGCTCGCCGATTATCTCGGCGACCTGCCGGAAAAGGTGGCGCCGTACCGGCTGGACCGGATGGCCTGTTCCCGCCGCAAGGAATATCTGATCGAGTGCAACTGGAAGTTGTTCGTCGAAAACGCCAAGGAATCGTACCACATCGCCACCGTGCACCGGCAGACGATCAACAGATACGCCTCGGCGCGCAGCTCCGGCTACTGGGTCGAGAAGGCCAACGGGCAGTACTGCATCACCTTCGCCAAGCACGAAAACAGCATGGCGCTGCTGAAAGGCGACAGCGGCTTTCCGCCGAACGAGAGCCTCGCCGGCCGGCGCGAGGCCGGCGGCACGACCGCGCCGCTGATTTATCCCAGCACCTATCTCGCCTGCACGATCGATTGCGCCTGGTATCTGGAATTGCATCCGCTAGGACCGTCCCGCACCCTGCTGATCCATGGCGCGCTGTTCCCGAAGGACCGGCTGTCGCGCAACGATTTCGAGGATGTGGCGCAGAATTATTACAAGCGCTGGGACATCACGATCGAAGAGGACATCGTCGCCTCGGAGCGGCAGCAGCGCGGCCTCGACTCGCCCTTCGCTCGGCCGGGGCGCTTCTCACACCGCGAGCCGCTGGTGCACGAGATCGACAAATGGATCCTCGAGCGCGTCCTCGACGCGTGAATGCAACGGGGGATCGGCATGGAGCGACGCAAGGCGGAACTGTTGCAGCGGATCGACACCGACCGCGAGGTGTTGCTCGAATTCCTGCGCGGCTTCATCCGCTGCCGGAGTCCCAACCCGCCGGGCGACACGCGCGAGGCCGCGGCCTACATCCGGGAATTCCTGACGCGCCATGCTATCGACTATCGGGTCATCGCACCGAACGAGGTGATGCCGAACATTGTCGCCACATTCGAGGCGGCGCAGCCTGGCCGTCACCTGGCGCTGAACGGCCATATCGATGTCTTCCCGGTCGGCGACGGCGAGGGTTGGACGCACGACCCCTGGGGCGGCGAGCTGGTCGATGGCGGCATTTACGGACGCGGCGCCTGCGACATGAAATGCGGCACCACGGCCTCGATCTTCACCTTTCTGTATCTCCGCGAGTTGCGCGGCGAATTGCACGGCCGGCTGACCTTGTCAGCGGTGTCGGACGAGGAGACCTTCGGCCCGTACGGGGCGCGCTACCTGTCGGATCATCACCCGGAAGTCTTCGGCGATTGCTGCCTCAATGGCGAACCGAGCAGCCCGTGGACCCTGCGGTTTGGCGAAAAGGGGCCGCTGTGGCTCGAATTCACTGTGCGGACGCGCGGCGCGCACGGCGCCTACACGCATCTGAGCAAGAGCGCCACCGCGATCGCCGCCAAGGTCATCGGCGAACTCGAACGGCTGGAGGACATCCCGATCCCGGAAGGCAGCAACCTCGCCGTTGCACTCGATGCCGCAGCGGAAGCGATCGATCGCGCCCAAGGGCCAGGTGCTTCCCGGATCACTCGCCGTGTCACGGTTAATCCGGGGGTCGTGCGCGGCGGGCTCAAGGTCAATATGGTCGCGGCCGACTGCACCTTCGAGATCGATGTTCGGGTGCCGAACGGCCTCGACGCGCCACCGATCCTGGCCGAAATCGACCGCATCGTCGCGCGCTACCCTGAGGTATCGTATCGACAGGTCAATTACAACCCGCCGAGCTGGTGTCCGCCGGACAGCGAGATGGTGCAGCTGGTGCGGGCCAATGCGATCACGGTTTCGGGCATCGACCCGGCGCCGATCGTCAGCCTCGGCGGCACCGACGCCCGGCTGTGGCGCTACAAGGATGTCCCGGCGATCGTCTACGGGCCGTCGCCGACCGGCATGGGCAGCACCGACGAGCATGTGACGGTGGAAGAGTTCTTCCACGTCGTAAAGTGTCACGTGCTGTCGGCCTACGACTATATGAGCCGCCCTGGATGAGCGGAGCAGAAAGGGTCCGGAGAATGCCTGTTGTCGAAATCCCGGCCCGCAGTGGCAAAGCCGCCCGGATGCGAAAGGGCGAGACCGTCAGGATCATTAACAGCCGCGGCCAGCAAGTCGTCGACACCTGGGCATTCAACGCCGACGATCTGCGAGAATTCATGTCGATGGAGCATTCGCGGGTGTCGATCGGCGGCATCATCCCGAAGATCGGCAGCGTTTTTGTCACCAACCGGCGGCGACCGATCCTGACCGTCACCGAGGACACCTCCGGCGGTATTCACGACACACTAATCGCCGCCTGCGACCGCTACCGTTACCAAGCCCTCGGCCATGTCGGCTATCACGACAACTGCACCGACAACCTCGCCGCCGGGCTGGCCGCGCTCGGGCGGACGCCGCCGGAGACGCCGTCGCCGCTGAACCTGTTCATGAACATCCCGGTCATCGACGGCAACGCGATCGAGTTCCGTCCGCCGGTCAGCACGCCGGGCAGCTATATCGCCCTGCGCGCCGAGATGGATGTTGTTGTCGCCTTCTCCGCCTGTCCGCAGGACATGATCCCGATCAACGGCATCGGGATGCAGCCGACCGAGGCGCATTTCGAGATTCTCAGCTGAGCCCGCGGTGACCGACGATGCAACGCGGCGGATTGCACATTCGGTTCGAGACCCGGGCAAATAAGCCGCCGGTCTTTCACATGACCGAGCCGCCGATCGCCGCCGCCCTGACGCGCAGCGGATTGAGCGACATCCGTATCAGCCGCGGTGAGGATTTGCACGACCTCGGCTGGCTCGCGGACGCCGACGCTCTCGTGACCTCGAACGACATCGTCTGCGACCCGCTGCTGCCGATCGGCGATCTCGCCTCGGCGGCGCCGCGGCTGCGCTGGATTCACATCATCGGCGCCGGCATCGAACCGCTCTTGCCGCTCGACTGGCTGCCGCCGGGCGTGAGGCTGACCAACAACAGCGGCATCCATGTCGACAAATTGCGGGAATCGGCGACGATGGCATTGCTGATGCTGAATGCACGCCTGCCGGCGATCGTCACCCATCAGCGTGACGCCCGCTGGAACCCGATCTTCACCTCGCGGATCGCCGGCAAGACGGTGTTGATCGTTGGCGTCGGCGATATGGGCGCGGCGGTCGCCGGCGCCGCCAAGGCGCTCGGGTTGCGGGTTATCGGCGTGCGCCGCGGCAGCAGACCGCATCCCGATGTCGACCGGATGGTCACGGTCTCGGCGCTCGATACGGTATTGCCGGAGGCCGACTTCATCGTGCTGGCGGTGCCGCTAACGCCGGAGACGACGAACCTGATCGATCGGCGCCGCATCGGGCTGATGAAACCCGAGGCCGGCCTCCTCAATATCGGCCGCGCCGGCTCGCTCGATCACGAGGTGCTGGTGGCGGCGCTGCGCTCGGGCGCCCTGTCGGGCGCGATCCTCGACGTGTTCGACCCGGAGCCGCTGCCCGGATCGTCACCCCTGTGGCATGCCGACAACCTGATCCTGACGCAGCACGTCACCTCGGACGATCTCGACGAATACCTCCCGAAAACCTACGAATTGGTGTTCACCAACGCCGCGCGCTTGCTGCGCGGCGAGCCGTTGCTGAATACGGTCGATCCCGCCCGCGGCTATTGAGCCGCGGCAGCCTCCGTTTGCACGAGCCAGCTTTTCCGCTCGCCGGCATAGAGCGCGCCGGGATTGCCGTGCACGGTCGTGCGCCACATCAGCCGTTCGTATTTTGCGGCGTCGAACCAGGTTGCCGCATGCACGAGGCAGCGGTTGTCCCAGACGATCAGGTCGCCGCAGCTCCATTCGTGCACATAGATGAATTCTGGGCGAGTCAGATGCGCCATCAGGTCGTCGAGCAGTCGCGCGCCGTCGCCATTTGGCCCGGGTTCCATCCCGACGAAAGGCCCATCGAGCCAGTCCATCTGGCCGGATTCGCACAGATAGAGCGCCTTCCTGCCGGTGACCGGATGCACCCGCACGACCGGCTGGCGCTGGCTGCGCTCATGCGGTGCCAGCGGCCGCACCGGTTCGCCTGCCGCCACCGCCTCGCGCGAGCGCCCGGTACCGAGTTGGACATGCAGACCTTCGAGGTTGTCGACCCGTTGCTTCAGACCGGACGGCAGCGCCTCGTAGGCCGCGGCGCCATCGGCGAACAGCGTCTGGCCCTGGCCCTGCGGCACCGGCTCGACCGCAAAGAACAGCGAGATATCCGGCGGCGGCCGGCGATAGCTCTGGTCGGTGTGCCAGCCCTTCCGATGCGGATATTGCACCGGCAATTTGCCCTCTGCAGTCAGCGGCGGGTCGGGGCGCTTCGGCGGCGCCCGGCCGACCGACGGGATGTTCGACACGACGAAGATTTCCGGCACGCTTTCGTGCACCATGTTGGAGCGGGTCAGCGTGCGGCGATAATCCTCGACCTCTGGCCCGAAAAACCGGCTTAGCTGGACCAGCAATTCCGGTTCGCCCGCGATCGTGTCCACGCCCGGCAACAGCAGCAGCCCGCCGCATTCGGCGAGCGCTGAGGTCAGCAACTGCGGCTCCCGCTCGGCCACCGCGATGATTGCGTGCGGGTCGCTGCGCCGATGCGCATCGGCGAGAAGCAGCCTGCCGCCAAAGGAGGCGCCCGGCAGCGGTCTTTTCACATCGAACAGGGTGGCCATCATCGCGTCTCCGGGTTACCGATGTGCCGTTCGTGCGAACGATGCCGCCGGCGGAGGCTTTATACTCCCGGCGGCAGAGAGACCGACAGGATTCGAATCGCTGGACGACAATCGCGCCGGGCTGCCGGATGGGCGCGAAATCTGGATCGAAGTCGAGCGGGTCGCCGATGTGACGGTGCATCCGCCTTAAGCGATAACGGACGCCAAGGCGCGGATTTACGATCTGACGCACGACGACGCGACCACCATGACCTTCGTCAGCGCTTCTCGATCCTGTTGCGACGGCCGACCGAACACAAGCCGGTTCCGCGGGTCGGCCCGGCCCAGCCCGGCGTGCCTCAACTCACATACGGCCGGAATTCATCCGCATTCTTTACCGCGATGGCGTATTCGCCCGGAGTCAATTTGAGGCCGCCAAACCGGTTGGTCATCAGCTTGGCGGTGTCGGGCCTGCGGTCGCCGGGATTGGCCAGATATCTCATTACCATGTCGGCCATCACCTCGAAATCGTTCGGCCGCATGTAGCCGAGCCCGTCCGCCTCGACAAAGTCGCGTGTTGCAGTATAGGTCAGGATGCCGTTGCCCACACGGACCTGCTCACGGCCCTGCGCGAGAACAGCCATTTCCGGCACCTGCTTGAAGAACACCTTGACCGCCTCCGA
>DATARH010000290.1:0-1780 GCA_036264235.1 Allostellaceae bacterium | reverse complement strand
GTCCTGGGCAAGCCGAAGTCGTGATTTCCGCCCGCTGAGACCTGACAACGAAGTCCTCGCCGAGAAACACATGGTCCGGGTCCTCTTTTTCGTCGTTGTCCTCATCGCCTTGGCGCTTGGCCTGGCTTGGCTCATCGACAGGCCGGGTGAGGTTACGCTGAACTGGCAAGGCTACCGGATCGAAACGTCGTTTCTGGTCGGGCTCGGAATTCTGCTCGCCTTGCTCGCCGCGCTCGTGATGATATGGAACATTCTGCGCTTCACCTTTCGATTTCCACCCGCGATGTCCGTTGCGAACCGGACGCGACGCCGCGAAAAGGGCTATGCCGCCCTCTCGCGCGGCATCGTCGCCGTGGGCACGGGCGATGCGCGGCTCGCCGGCAAGGCCGCCGCCGAAGTGCAGAGACTTCTGCCGGACGAACCCTTGGCCTTGCTCTTAAGGGCGGAGGCAGCGCAGCTTACCGGCGATCACCGCGCCGTGGAGGCTGCGTTTAAGGAAATGACCCGGAGCGAGCGCACGCGTCTGCTTGGCTTACGCGGCCTGCATGCGCACGCCCATCGGCGTGGCGACCTCGAATTGGCACATCACTTCGCGAGTGCCGCGCATGATATCGCCGCCCTACCTTGGTCGGCGGCGGCGGTTCTCGAACGGCACGTCGCGGCAAAGGACTGGCAAAGCGCATTGGCGGTGCTCGAAAACAATGGAAACTTAATCGACAGGACAACTCGGGACCGGCAACACGCGGTGCTGACAACGGCGATCGCGCTCGGCAAGGAACAAACGGCGCCGGACGACGCGCTGCATCTCGCTCGCTCGGCGATCAAACGCGCGCCGGACCTCGTGCCGGCGGTCGCGCTGACCGCGCGGCTCCTTATGCGCAAAGGCGGCGCGCGCAAGGCGGCAAAAACAATTGAGACAACCTGGCGGCTGGCGCCGCATCCGGAACTCGCGAAGCTCTACCTCGATCTGCGTCCGGGCGATTCCAACGCGGATCGTCTGGCGCGGGCGCGCATCCTCGCCAAGCTTTCGCCACGCGATCCCGAAAGCCGGATAGCCCTGGCCAGCGCCGCGATAACCGCTTGCGACTATAAAAGCGCGCGCGAAGCCTTGCTGCCGATGATCGAAGGGGACGCGCGGCCGACCGTCCGCGTGTGCCTCCTCATGGCGGAAATCGAAGAGGCCGAGCATGGCGAAACGGGATATGCTCGCGAATGGCTGGCACGGGCGTCGCGGGCGCCGCGCGATGCGTGCTGGATCGCCGGCGGTGTCATGTCGGAGCAGTGGTTGCCGGCCTCGCCGGTAACGGGAAAGCTCGATGCCTTCGTCTGGCGGAGGCCGGACGAACGTCCGAGCGCCGGCGGCGAGCCGGAAGAAGCGATTTTTCGACCGATTGCTGCCCCCGCCGAGGCAACCCTCCTAATTGAAAAGACGCAAGCGATAGCAATCGCGCCACCTGAGCCGGAGGCGCAAGCCGGGCCGGAGCCGGCACTCGCCTCTCAGTCGGCTACAGGAGAAGGCGCCCGGGAGGAAAAGGCTTCCCCAGGTGCCGTTGCGCCGCCCGTGACCACGAACGATCCGGCACCGGACCAGAAGTCCAATCCCGAAGCTCTCCGCCCGCTTTTCTGAGCAATGAACGCTTCTCGCTTTGCCGTTCGTGGCGTTGACGCAACCAGACGAAACAGAGAATCAGCCGATGTATTTCGTTGCACTCGCGACCGATTACGATGGCACGATCGCCGAGGATGGCGTCGTAGCAGAGGCAACGCTGGAGGCGTTACG
>DATARH010000269.1:0-6152 GCA_036264235.1 Allostellaceae bacterium | reverse complement strand
TCGAGCACCGCCTCGATCGCGAACAGGAGTTTCTTGGTCAGCCGGATCATCGCCGCTTGCGAGTGTCGCCGCGACCGGCCCTTCGGACAAGCGGAACGGGTGCAAGGGAAGCGACGCCGGTCGAGCCGAAGCCGCCGGATTGCCGGGCGCCGGTTTCCGAAAAGGCGGTCACAACCGCAAACTCCGGCCGCGTGGTGCGGACAAAGACGACCTGCGCAATGCGGTCGCCCGGATTGATCGCGATCGCGCCGGCGCCGCGCCGCGGCGGGTTGCGGTTCCAGGCCGAGATCAGCAGCGGCCCCTCGTAATCGGCGTCGATCAGGCCGAGGCCGTTACCAAGCACCAGCCCGTCGCGATGGCCGAGGCCGGAACGCGGCAGCACGAGGGCGCACCATTCCGGATCGCCGATGCGGAAGGCGATGCCGGCCGGGATCAGTACGGCCGGCGCCTGCGGCTCCAGCCGCATCGGCATCTCGAGGCAGGCGTGCAGGTCCAGACCAGCTGCGAGGCTCGACCCCCAATGCGGAAAACCCCACTCCGGCAGCCGCGGATCGAGGATCTGCAGCTCAACCGGCAGCCCCGGCATGCCGAAGCTCAATGCGGGTCGCTGGCAGCGCCCGGAACGCGGATGGGCGCGACCAGATCGGCGCCAAGCCGGGCCGCGATGCGGTCGGCGAGCCGGTCGGCGACCTCGCGTTTGGTCATCGCGGGCCAATCCTCGACGCCGGATGCCTCGACCAGATGGATCGTGTTGCGTTCGCCGCCAAAGGTGCCGGTCGCCGGGGACACGTCGTTCGCGAGAATCCAGTCGCAGCCTTTTTTGGCCAGCTTTGCCCTGGCGTTGGCGACGACGTTTTCGGTCTCGGCGGCGAAACCGACGACCAGCGCCGGACGATCGTTGCGGCGGCCGGACAGCGTAGCGAGGATGTCCGGGTTCTCGGTGAGCCGCAGGGTCGGCGGACTCTTGCCGTTCTTTTTCAGCTTCTGCTCCGCCACCGTCGCGATCCGCCAGTCCGAAACCGCCGCCGCCATTACCGCGATATCGGCCGGCAATGCCGCCTCACAGGCGGACAGCATCTCGGCCGCGGTCTCGATCGGAACGAGAGTGACGCCGGCCGGGGTCGGCTCCTGGGTGGGGCCGGAGACCAGCACGGTCGCGGCGCCACGCGCCGCCAGCGCCGCGGCGATCGCATGGCCCTGCTTGCCCGAGGAATTGTTCGAGAGGTACCGCACCGGGTCGATCGGCTCGCGGGTCGGGCCGCTGGTGACGAGGGCGCGGCGGCCGGCGAGGGTCTGGCTGCCGGCGCAGAATTGCTCGATCGCCGCGAGAATTTCGGCCGGCTCGGACATGCGACCAAAGCCGACTTCGCCGCAGGCGAGGTCGCCGGCAGCGGGGCCGACCCGCAGCACGCCGCGCGCCGCCAGGGTCGCGAGGTTGGCCTGGGTCGCCGGATGCGCCCACATCATCGCGTTCATTGCCGGCGCGATCAGCACCGGCTTGTCGGAGGCCAGCAGCACCGCGGCGGCGAGGTCGTCGGCCCGGCCCGCCGCCATGCGCGCGATCAGATCGGCGGTTCCCGGCGCGACGACGATCAGATCGGCCTCGCGCGACAAACGGATGTGTCCCATCTCGCTTTCATCGGTCAGCGAGAACAGCTCGCTGTAGACCTTGTCCTCGCTTAGCGAGGCGACCGAGAGCGGGGTGACGAATTGCGCCGCCGCCTCGGTCATCACGCAGCGGACCGCAGCGCCGCGGTCGCGCAAGCGCCGGATCAGTTCGAGGCTTTTATAGGCGGCGATGCCGCCCGCGACGATCAGCAGAACCCGCCGGCCTTGCAGCATGAATCCTCCACGCGCGCGCCCGGCCGTCATAGTACAGGAGCGAGGGCGGGAATGTCGCTAGCGTCCCACCTGGATCATCACCGCGATCGCGATCAGCGCGAAGGCGGCGAGCCATAGGGGGATCACCAGCAGCGGCAGCAAGCGGGCGCGGTGCGCCGCCTGGGTCGCGAGGCTCTCGGCATGCATCACGACGCCCTCGCGCGCCCAATCCTCGACGAGCTTGTCGAGGCCGCGAAACAAGCGCGGGATGCGGTCGACCAGCTCGGCCAGGTCTTCGAGCCGGTCGCGCAGCTGCGCTTCCGGGCCGCGGTTCTCGCGCACCCACTCCTCGACGAGCGGGCGCGCCATCGTCCAGATGTTGACCGCGGGATCGAGGCGACGGCCGACCCCCTCGACGAGCACCATGGTCTTTTGCAGCAGCAGCAGTTGCGGCTGCGTCTCCATCTCGAACTGTTCGGTGACATGGAACAATTGCGCCAGCAATCGCGCGATCGAGATCTCCTGCAGCGGACGCTCGAGGATCGGCTCGCCGATCGAGCGGCAGGCCTGGGTGAAGGCGTCGAGCGAGCGCCGGCGCGGCACGTAGCCGGCATCGAAATGCACTTGCGCGACGCGGCGGTAGTCGCCCGATAGGAACCCGATCAGCATGTCGGCAAGGTAGTAGCGGGTCTCGCGATCGAGCCGGCCCATAATGCCAAAATCGACGACCGCCAACGCTCCGTCGGCATCAACGAACAGGTTGCCGGGATGCATATCGGCGTGGAAGAAGCCGTCGCGGAACACCTGGTTGAAGAAAGCCGCGCCTGACTTGCGCAGCAGGTCGGGGATGTCGTGACCGGCAGCGATCAGCGCCTCGCGGTCGTCGATGCGGATACCGGCGACGCGCTCGGTCGTCAGCACCGTGCGGCCGGTGCGCTGCCAATCGATGCGCGGCACCCGGAAATTCGGGTCGCCCGCGAAATTCTCCGCCAGTTCCGAGGCGGCGGCGGCTTCGAAGCGCAGGTCCATTTCGATCTGCACCGACTGGGCCAGCGTCTCGACGACCTCGGCCGGTTTAAGCCGGCGCAGGCCGGGCTGGGTCCGCTCGGCGAACCGCGCCAGCCACAGAAAGAGGTCGAGATCGCGGGCAAAGGCGCGCTCGATTCCGGGCCGCAACACTTTGACCGCGACCTCGCGACCATCCGTCGTCGTCGCGAAATGCACCTGCGCGATCGAGGCGGCGGCGACCGCGTCGTCATCGAAAGCGAGGAAGAGGCTGTCGGTTTTCTGGTCGAACTCGCCCTCGATCAACCGCTTTGCCAAGGCACCGGGAAAGGGCGGCAGCCGGTCCTGCAACAGCGCGAGATCGGCGGCGATATCGTCGCCAAGCAGGTCGGCGCGGGTAGCGAGGATCTGGCCGAGCTTGATGAAGCTCGGGCCGAGCTCGGCCAGCGCCGCGGCGAGGCGCTCGCCCGGGCGCAAACCGGCAACGTCGCGCCGCCGCCGCACCAGCCGGGTCACGCGCAGGAATGGCGCCGTGCCGGTCACGCGGTCGAGCGGAAACAGCGCATCGTGCCGCGCCAGCGTCACCACGATGCGGACGAGGCGCGCGAGATGGCGGAGGCTGCGGAACACCCAGAGCCGCCGGGTTGCTCAGAGACGCCAGGCGGAATGAAGCGCCGCGACACCGGCGGTCAAATTCCGGAAGCGCGCCCGCTCCAGTCCCGCGGCGGTGATCAGGTCCGATAACTCGCTCTGCGCCGGGAAGCGACGGATGCTTTCGACCAGATAGGTGTAGGCATCGCGGTCGCCGGTGACGATCTGCCCAAGCAGCGGCAGGACGGCAAAGCTGTAGAGGTCGTAGAGCGGCTGCAACATTGGCGAGATCGCCGGGGTAAATTCGAGGCACAGGAACCGGCCGCCCGGCTTCAGCACGCGGCGGGCTTCGGCGAGGGCGCGCTCGATCCGAGTCACGTTCCGCAGCCCGAAGGCAATCGTGTAGAGATCGAAGCTGCGGTCGGCGAAGGGCAGGGCCTCCGCGTCGCCGGCGAGCCATTCGATGCCGGCGAGGATGCCGTCGTCGATCGCCCGCGCCTGGCCGATTTCCAACATGTGCGGGGTCGCATCGCAGACCGCCACCCAACCGGCGGGCGGGTCCAGGCGGGGCAAGGCGAGACGGGCGATATCGCCGGTGCCGCCGGCGACGTCGAGAAGGCGCTGGCCCGGGCGCGGGCTGAGCCAGGCGACCATTTCCTGCTTCCACCAGCGGTGGATGCCGCCGCTCATCAAATCATTCATCAGATCGTAGCGGCCGGCGACGCTGTCGAAGACGCCGCGCACCAGCGGCGCCTTTTCCTCGGCGGCGACGCGGCGGGCCCCGAATTCGGCCTCCGCGCTTGTCTCGTCCTCGCGCATCGGGCAGGAAGATAGCCGGATCGCATCGCTGAAACCATTGCACATGCCCGAGCTTCCCGAAGTCGAGACCGTGCGGCGCGGCCTGGCGCTAAAGATGACCGGCCGCAGCATCGCCCGCGCCGAGCTGCGGCGCCCGGATTTGCGCCGGCCGTTTCCGCCGATGCTTGCCGAGCGGCTCGACGGCGCCCGGATCGGCGAACTCGGGCGGCGCGGCAAATACATCCTGATCGAGCTCGACACCGACGGGCTGCTGCTGCTGCATCTCGGCATGTCGGGGAGGGTCGTCGCCGGCGACGGCGATTTACCGGAAGAAAAGCACGACCACGTCGTGCTGACACTCGACGACGGCACGGTCGTGCGGTTCAACGACCCGCGCCGGTTCGGCACGCTTGATTACCTACGCCGCAGCGAGATCGACCTGCACCCGCTCCTGGCCGGGCTCGGGCCGGAGCCGCTCGGGCCGGATTTCGACGGCCGTTATCTGGCGAAGAAGCTGGCCGGCAAAATGACGCCGATCAAATCGGCGCTGCTCGACCAGCGCATCGTCGCCGGGCTCGGCAACATCTATGTCTGCGAGGCGCTTTACCGTGCCGGCGTATCGCCGCGGCGGCTGGCCGCGACCGTCGCCGGTGCGCGGGCCGAGCGGCTGGCGCTGGCGGTCCGCGAAGTGCTTGGCGAGGCCATCGAGGCCGGCGGCTCGTCGCTGCGCGACTATGTGCAGGCGAATGGCGAGCTCGGCTATTTCCAGCACCGCTGGGCGGTCTATGCCCGCGAGGGCGAACCGTGCCCGGGCTGCACCTGCGCCGAAGGGGTGCGGCGCATCGTGCAGGCGGGACGCTCCACCTTCTTCTGCGCCAAGCGACAGCGTTAGCCGATGGCGAGCGCGATTCCGCGACAGCGGGAGCGCTCGCTCTGGCTGCCCGAACTTTCGTCGGTGGTGCTCATCCTGCTCGGGCTGTTCCTTTGCGGGCTGGTGGTGCTGCCGCTCGGCTGGCTCGTCTGGTACAGCGTCACCGACAACAGCGGCGCGGTGACACTCGGAAATTTTATCCAACTGGCGGCCGATCCGAGCTTTCGGGCGCCGTACCTGACGGCGCTCGAAATCGCGGTCAGCGTCGCGCTCGGCGCCAGCGCCGCAGCGTTGCCGCTTGCCTGGCTGGTCGCCCGCACCGACCTGCCGCTGCGCCGGGTGATCCGCGCATTGGTCACCGCGTCGTTCGTGACGCCCCCTTTTCTCGGTGCGATCGCGTGGGAGCTGCTCGCGGCGCCAAACAGCGGGTTGCTGAACCAGCTGTACCGAAGCGTGACGGGCGCCGGCGAGTACGACCATCTGTTCGACATCTACACCGCGACCGGCGTCGCGTTCACGATGGCGTGTTACAGCTTTCCTTATGTGTTCGTCCTGGTCGCGAACGCACTCGACAACATCCCGGCCGAATTGGAAGACGCGTCGGCGATCCTCGGCGCCGGACGGGCACAGACGTTGCGGCGCGTAACCTTGCCGATGGTGTTGCCGGCGCTGCTGGCCGGAGCGCTCGTTGCGTTCGTGCAAACGCTGACGCAGTTCGGCGTGCCGGCGATCCTGGCGCTGCCGGCCGGGTTTCATGTGATCACCACGAAAATCTGGGCGCTGTTCCAGTCGCCGCCGGAGCCGCATCTCGCCGCGGCGGCCGCGATGCCGCTGCTCGTGGTGACGATGTTGCTGTTGCGCGGCCAGCGGGCGCTGCTCGGCCGGCGCGGCTACACCGTCATCGGCGGGCGCTCCGGCGCGCCGCGGCCGGTCGGGCTTGGGATGTGGCGGTGGCCTGCTGTTGCGTTCGCTCTGCTGGTTCTGTCACTGCCGGTGTTTCTGCCCTATGCGGCGCTGATCAAGACCGCGCTGGTGCGCACGCCATCCGACCCGCTGACGCTCGCGA
>DATARH010000247.1:0-5606 GCA_036264235.1 Allostellaceae bacterium | reverse complement strand
CGCAATCTGCAGATGGGTGAAGCCCGGCATTACCGTATCGGCCTCGGCCTCGGCGCGGTCGATCAGCGCCGCCTGCAGATCGCGCATCGCGGTGTCGATGCGGTCGATCGCGGCGCGCACCCACAGCCGGAGATCGGTTGCGACCTGGTCGTTGCGGGAGCGCGCGGTGTGCAGCCGCCCGGCGGGCGACCCGATCAGCTCCGCCAACCGCGCCTCGATATTGAGGTGGATGTCCTCGTGTTCCTCGCGAAAGACGAAGGTCCCCGCCTCGATTTCGCCGCGGATTTGCTCTAGACCGGTGGCAATGCGGGCGCCATCTTCCGGCGACAGGATGTTCTGCGCGACCAGCATCGCGCAATGCGCCGCGGAGCCGGCGATATCCTCCGCCCAGAGGCGCTTGTCGAACTCGATCGAGGCATTGATGCGGCGCATGATCGCGGCCGGGCCGCCTTCGAAGCGGCCGCCCCACAATGGGTTTGCCGACTGGGCATTCGCCGGCTGCGCTTTGGCCGGCTTTACCGATGCCATCTCGGCGGCTCGCTGCGCTGGAGGCGCGGGTTCATGAAACAATGGTGCCCGTTGGTGTTCGCGCTGTGGCTTGCCTGCGCCACCACGGCGATGGCGGAAACCAAGCTCGGCGAGTTTATCCCGGCCGACCCGCCGCAGCCAGCGCCGGAGATTTCGGTCACCGACAGCGACGGCAAGGCGGTCGTCCTCGCCGATCTCAAGGGCAAGCTCGTCCTGATCAATCTGTGGGCGACCTGGTGTCAGCCCTGCATCAAGGAGATGCCGTCACTGGCGGCGCTGCCGAAGGCGCTCGGCGACGGCTTTGTGCTGCTCGCCGTTTCCGAAGACCATGGCGGCGGCAAGGTGGTCGCGCCCTTCGTCGACAAGCTCGGTCTCGACCAGCTTAAGGTCTATCTCGACCCGGAAAGCAAGGTCGGCCATGCCTTCAATGTGCGCGGCCTGCCGACCAGCATCGTGATCGGCCCCAAGGGCGACGTGCTCGGCCGCGTCGAGGGCGCCGCCGAATGGGATCAGGCGAAAATGCTGGACCCGCTGAAAAAGCTGCTGCCGGAAGACGGCGGCAAAAAGCTCCCCGATACCGTCAAGGCGTCTTCTGGCTGAGGACCTGCCGCAGGAACATCCCGCCGCGTTCCAGCCCCTGCTGATCGATATTGTGCTCGACCCCGGGGCAGGACAGCGTCTCGACCGGCACCCCCGCCGCCTTCAGTCCTGCTTCGGCCGCTGCCAGGCTGTCATAGGGCACCACCGGGTCGTCGGTGCCGTGCACCAGCAGCACCGGCGGCCGCGAGCGCACCTCCTCGGCCAGCAGCTCCGGCGCGATCAGCCGGCCGGAGAAGCCGAGGATGCCGGCGAGCGGCTTCTGCCGCCGCAGCCCGACATACAGCGACATCATCGTGCCCTGCGAAAAGCCGACCAGCGCCGCGTCGCCCGCCCCCAGCCCGCGCTTCTGCAATTCCTCGTCGATATAGGCGTCGAGCGCCGGCGCCGCGGCTCGCACCCCGGCCAGCATCGACTCCGGGTTGCGGTCCTGCACGCTGAACCATTGATACCCGAACCCGCCCATGTCGCACGGGAACGGCGCGCTCGGCGAGACGAACTCGGCGTCGGGGACCAGCCGGCCCCAGAAGCGCCCGAGCCCGATCAGATCGTTGCCGTCGGCGCCGAGCCCGTGCAGCAGGATGACGAGCCGGCGCGGCGCTCCGCCGGCCGCCGGCGGCTGGCTCGGGCCGGACAGGGACAGGATCATCGCGGCGGCCTCATTTGCAAAAGGAGAAGCGCTCGGCTCAGCCATAGCCGATCCCGGCCGGCGCTGTCACTGCCGGGTTCAGGCGACGGAGCGGATCATCCGGGCCGGGTTGCCGACGACGAGGGTGTCGGCCGGCACGTCGTTGCGGACGACGCTGCCGGCGCCGATCACCGCGCCGTCGCCGATCGTCACCCCGGGCAGGATGATCGCGCCGCCGCCGATCCAGACGCCGCTGCCAATCCGGATCGGGTAGGCCATTTCAAGCCCCTCGACGACCCGCGTCTGCCGGTCGAGCGGGTGCGTCGCGGTGTAGAGCTGCACCGCCGGCGCCATCTGCAAATCGTCGCCGATCTCGATCGGCGCGCAGTCGAGAAAGACGCAGTTGTAGTTGATGAAGCAGTTGCGGCCGACGCGGATGTTGTAGCCGTAGTCGCAATGAAAGCGCGGCAGGATGTCGGGGTTCTCGCCGACCGCGCCGAACAATCGGCGCAGCAGCGCCATCCGGCGGGCCTGATCGTCACTCGCGGTATTGTTGTATTGCGCCAGCAGGCGCTGCGCCGCTTGGCGCTCGCCGGTCAGCTCGGGGCCGGTCGCGCGGTACAGCTCGCCCGCCAGCATCTTTTGTTTCTCGCTATGCTCCGCCATTCGCGTCCTCCTGATTGTCATTGCGAGCGAAGCGAAGCAATCTCGCGCCGCGTGTGCCCTGCCCGTCGAGATTGCTTCGTCGCGCTTGGCGCTCCTCGCAATGGCAGCCTCGGAGCATCGCATGAGCCGGAAGAAACTCGAAGTCGGCAGCGTCGCCGAGGCCTATCTGGCGCTGCTCGCCGAGCGCGGCGTCGAATACCTGTTCGCCAATGCGGGCACCGATTTCGCGCCGATCGTCGAGGCCTACGCCAAGGCGGCGCATACCGGGCTCGCCGCGCCGCAGCCGATACTCGGCACCCACGAGAACACCGCTTTCTCGATGGCGCACGGCTATGCCGCGGCGTCGGGCAAGGTGCCGGCCGTCATGGTGCATGTCAGCGTCGGGACCGCCAACGCACTGTGCGGCGTCCTCAACGCGGCACGCGCCAATGTGCCGATCCTCTTCACCGCCGGCCGCTCGCCACTGACCGAGGAGGGGCTGGCCGGCGCGCGCGATACCTACATCCACTGGGCGCAGGAGATGTTCGACCAGGCCGGCATGCTGCGCGAGGCGGTCAAGTGGGATTACGAGCTGCGCAACGGCGCCCAGCTCGAAACCGTGGTCGACCGCGCCCTCAACCTGGCGACGACCGTACCGGAGGGGCCGGTGTACCTGTCGCTGCCGCGCGAGGTGCTGGCGGAGCCATTGCCCGGCTTCACTTTCGACTCGCCGTCGCGCCGCGCCGCGGCCTCGCCGCCCGCGCCTGACAACAGTGCCATTGAGGAGGCCGCACGCCTCCTCGCCAAAGCGCAGCACCCGCTGATCATCACCGCCGATGCCGGCCGCGACCCCGCCGCGGTCGCCGCGCTGACCGAATTCGCCGAGCGCTTCGCGATCCCGGTGGTCGAACATCGCCAGCGTCATTTGTGCCTGCCATCCGATCATCCCTGCCATCTCGGCTACGACCCGACGCCGCTGCTCGACGGCGCCGACGCGATCATCGTCCTCGAATGCGACGTGCCCTGGCTGCCGAGCCGCAAGGCGCCGTCGCCCGATTGCAAGGTGATCCATATCGGCGCCGACCCGCTGTTCAGCCGCTACCCGATCCGCGGCTTCCCCTGCGATGTCGCGATCACCGGCGCGCCGCGTCTCACTCTGCCGGCGCTTGCTGATGCTCTGGCGCCGGTAGCCGGCGATGTCGAGGCACGCCGTCGCCGGGTCGCCGAACGCCGCGAGGCGCAGCGCGCCGGCTGGCGCAAGCTGCGTGACGAGGCGAAATCGATGCGGCCAATCCATCCGGCCTGGGTCAGCGCCTGCCTCGCCGAGCAGCGCGACCCCGACTCGATCCTCGTCAACGAGTACACGCTGCTCAACGAGCATTGCGGCTCGACCCAGCCCGGCGGCTATTTCGGGTCGAGCCCGGCGGCCGGGCTCGGCTGGGGCGCCGGCGCCGCGCTCGGCGTCAAGCTCGCCAAGCCCGAGCGCCAGGTCGTCGCCGTGCTCGGCGACGGCTCCTACATCTTCTCGAACCCGGTCGCGGTTCACCACGCCGCGGCGCTGCACCAACTGCCGGTGCTGTTCATCGTCACCAACAACGCGATGTGGGGCGCGGTGCGGCGCGCCACGCTCGGCATGTACCCGCAGGGCGAAGCGTCGCGCAGCAACAAGCCGCCCTTTATCGAATTGGAGGAGTTGCCGGCCTTCGAGCAGGTCTGCGCCGCCGCCGGCGGCTACGGCGAACGCGTCGAGGACCCGGCCGAACTGCCGGCCGCCCTCGAACGCGCGCTGCAGGCGGTCAATGTCGAAAAGCGCCAGGCGCTCCTCAACGTGATCTGCAGCGGCCCGTAGTCCTCGCTCAGCAAGTGTCGCAAGCACGACACTGTCCGGGTCGTGTCCTGGTCTCGGGCGAGTAGCGTCGAGAGCAAGCCGATCTTATCTATCAGCAATGGAAAGCGCCGCCCAACACGAGCCATCTTGTCCGTTGGCCGCCGTTCATCGACGCCTGGAGGATTTGCACCAGCAGCGGCACCAAGCCGAGGCCGCCTACTTTCATCCGGATCGGTTTCGCTTGGCAATTCAGACTGCCATCCAGACAGTGCGTACAGTCACGTTTATTCTTCAAAAACAGAAGAAAGTGATTCCGGATTTCGAAACTTGGTATGGCGCTTGGCAGAAAGGCCTCAAGGCAAACCGGTTGATGAGTTGGATGGTCGATGCTCGGAACAAAATCGAGAAAGAAGGTGATCTAGAGGCAAGCAGCTTTATTCGAGCTAGCATCGTCGCGTCGTATTTGGATGAAGGGCCGATGGTACAGGTTCCAGCGAGACTATCCGACGCCCCATTGAGGCTGATCAAGAGCATTCCTGCTAATGATCTAGGAGATCACATTCGAAACCACGGGATGCTCCGGGTCGAGCGACGTTGGGTGGAGAACACTCTTCCCGATTTTGAACTGCTCGACGCGGTCGCGATCGCTTATGGCCGATTAGTCGAGTTGCTAAGCGATGCTCACTGCCAAATGGGATTGGAGGCAATGAGCACCCTCGATGCCAGCACCGGCCAGCGCCTGGATGAAGGTGGTCGTGGTGGTCGACTCCCCTGCATGGTTGGGCACGCGGATAGACGCTCGCTCCACTTTAGCCTCACAACCGGCGAGCCGGTGGAACTGGAGCAGAAGCGTGAGAAGTTTGATCTGAAAAGCGCCAAGCAAGCAGCCGAGCGCTACGAGATGAAGGCCGGCGACTTCGGTCCTGAAGGAGGGGAGTGAGGAGCAAATCGCGTTGAGCTTATTCGCAACGGCTCGAAGAGTTTTTTTGAAGGATAAGTACCACGAATCAATTTTCTTTCTGCTCCGGGACCGGAAAACCGTTGACCTATTTGCGATTCGTCCGGAGGACCAAGCTCAGAAATTTTTGATGATGCGGATTTTGGGAAATAAAGTTTTGAATAGCGCCGTGGACGCGGTGATCAGTCTGGGAGAGTTCTGGACAGCCCCCGCCGATCCTCTCAAGCCATATCAGCGCGCCGGCGAGTCGCCGGATCGACAAGAATTACTGGCAGCGAATTTGATTACCAAAGGTGGCGTTCCACTTGAAATATTCTCTCTCATCGAACGAGACGGAACCGACGTGCGGCTAGGCGAAACGCAAATCAAGCGTGATGGCATCGCGTTCCTTTTTGCGCCCGTTTACCAAGCTTGGGGTCGCC
>DATARH010000234.1:0-12243 GCA_036264235.1 Allostellaceae bacterium | reverse complement strand
CGACAGCGAGGTCGTGCTGATCCCGAAGATCGGCGGCGGCTGACCAGGGCTCGCCCTTCAAGCCGAAGGGCGGTGCAGCCCGGCTCGCCGGGCGCAACCCGCCGAATTCCGGCTCGGCGTCGGCGGGTTTCGCTAGCGCGCCACCCGCCCTGCCGATCGCCCAGTGTTACCGGTACGGATAGCTGCTGTAGCCGTAGGACGGCGCATAGCCGTAGGCCGGCGCCGGCGCGGGATAGCCGTAGCCGTAGGCCGGCTGCGTGCTGCCGACTGCGCCCCCAACCAGCGCGCCGCTGGCCGCACCGATCGCCGCGCCCTTGCCGCCGCCGGCTATCGCGCCGATCGCCGCGCCTGTTGCGGCGCCGCCCAGAGCGCCCGCCGCCGCATTGTTCGCACAGGCAGGTTGGCCATAGCCGCCGCACCCCGGTGCGGCATAGCCGTAGGTTGGCTGACCGTAGGCCGGATAGGACGGCTGATAACCGTAGGGCTGATATTGGGCAAGCGCCGTGCTCGACGTACCGGCAACGAGGATCGCGATCCCTGCCGCCTTGTACAGCATGGTTTTCATGGAGGTTCCTTCCAGGAGACGAAAGCAGGCGGGCGGTTGCCGCTGCTGGGTCGGAAACGCTTAACCTAGGCTAGCGTTCCCGGCTCTGCGGTTCGTCAACCTTCAGTACAGGCCCCGGCGCCGGTTCTGGATTTATCGGTCGTTAGGAAAATTCGTCGACGATCGGGGTGATTGAACATTGACGGGGGCGCATCATGCGCGTGCATCTTTTGCTGGGGACCGTACTGGCCGCCGGCTGCTTGCTGCCGGCGATCGGCCGGGCCGACGATCAAAGGGTCATCAATTGCCCATCGGGGAAGTCGTATTGCACCGCCGAGATGCGGCCGGTCTTGTCTAGCCAAGACGCGGCCCGGGCCGCCGCCGGCACTCAGGTGATTGGCTACGATGCCGAGGATGAGGCGCGAAAGAAGCAGGAGCGCGTTGCCAGCGGGTACCGAGACCCGAGTTCGGTATCGTTATGCGCACCGCCGCGGCGAATGACTCAGCGAGACGGCTGCCAGTAGGACTTTCGCCGGCGCTCGCTCAGCGGGGGTAGGGGTAGCCCCAGTTGTATTGCATCGGCAGAGCAGGGGTGTACTGCATGGCCGGCGGCGCCGCGTTGCGGTAGCCGGCCACGGTTCCCATCGTCCCGTACGGTCCCGGGTAATGGCCCTCGCTTTCGGGAAGATCGCTGCCGGCGATGTAGTAATCCGGATCGCCGAGGGTTCCGCTGAACCCGGTACCGTGCGAACTGGACCCGGTGCCGCCCTGCATGCCGGGCAGGCTCGCGGTCAGCGAGGTCTGCGCCGGCACTGCGGTCGCTCCCGCGACGAGGCTCGCGCCGAGGAATGTCAAGCCGAGCACCGCATGGCCGATCCGCATCTGAGCCTCCTCGAGGTTGATTGCCCGCGGAGGTAAACGCCTCAAAACGCGTATCGGCTCAGCGACCGTAATAACCGTAGGGGACATAAATGCCGCCATCGGTCCCAAGGCGTTCCGCCGAGGGCATGTAAGCGGGGTTCGGAATCGTCGTGCCCGACGAGGTCGCCACATCCGGCGGGACGCTGACGCTGCCGCTGAGTTCCGGCCGCGCGCCACGCTGGTAGCTCTGCTGCCATTGCCCACCCGGTCCCGGCGGATACTGGTAGGAGCTGCTGCCGTATTGCGGCATGTCTGGATAAGGGTTCGGCTGATAGGCCTGGTATTGCGCCAGTGCGGCCCCGCAGGTTGCGGCGCCGAGGACGACGATCGCCGCCCCGATCCCAAGCAGTCGTGTCATCGAGCCTCTCCGTTTGACGCGTCAACAGCAAGCGATGGTCTTTGCTGATTGCGCAAACGGCGCCCCGTCGGATCTGAGCAGAACCGTGCAGAACGGGCGCGCGCGGCCGCGCCCTCTTGCGTCAGAGTTGACACAAGCAGGCGCGGCTGCTGCTCGCTAATACCAGGGATAATAGGTGTTCGACGTGCCCCAAACCGTGGTGCCGTGCGAGCTGGCGGTAGCCTGGCCCCAATCGGCGCCGGGAGCCATGCTCGGGGCCACATAGCCCGGCGGCACATTGTAGAACGGCATTCCGCCATAGGCGTAAGGCGCGTACGGCTGGTAATAGGCCGGCGCGCTATAGCCGTAATAGGGCTGCGGGGCGTAGTAGCCGTAATACTGCGCCGATGCCAGCCCCGGGGCGAGCGCGACCGCGGCCAGCGCGGCGGCGCCATAGAGCACTCTCTTCATCGAGATCATCCTCCTTTACAAAGAAGAAGCGGCATGCGCCGCTCTCCTGATCTGGGCAACGACGCAGGCAGCGCTTTGCGCCCGAAAACGCCCAATTCGGCAGTTCGCCCGGGGACAGCCATCGCCTTCCGTTAGGCGGGCCCCGAAATCGGACCAGCATCTTCTCCTGCCGGCATTGCCTCGGTAACATCGGCGGGAAGAAACAGGGGGCGGAAATGACCTATGATTACATCATCGTCGGCGGCGGCTCGGCCGGCTCGGTCATGGCCAACCGGCTATCGGCCCGCGGCAGCAACCAGGTCCTGGTCTGCGAGGCCGGGCTGGACACGCCGGACGGCCAGGTGCCGCCGGAGATCATCGATTCCTATCCCGGTACCGCCTATTTCGACCCGCGCTTCCACTGGAAGGAGCTCAAGGTCCACACCGAGATCGTGTCGCACAACCGGCCCGAGGAACGGCCGCCACTGCGCAAATACGAACAGGCGCGGGTGATGGGCGGCGGCTCCTCGATCAACGGGCAGCTCGCCAATCGCGGCGCCCCCTCCGATTACGACGGGTGGGAGGCGCGCGGCGCCAAGGGGTGGAACTGGAACGCCGTGCTGCCCTATTTCAAGAAGGTCGAGCGCGACATGGATTTCGACGGCCCCTGGCACGGCAAGGATGGTCGGATCCCGGTGCGCCGCATCTTCCCCGAGCTGTGGTGCGAGCACGCCAAGGCGGTCGCCGACGCGTTCAAATCGGCCGGCTACGAATACATCGAAGACCAGAACGGCGAATACCGCGACGGCTATTTCCCGATCACGATCTCGAACCTCTACGACCGCCGGGTCTCGGCCGCGATCGGCTATCTCGACAACGGCACCCGCCGGCGCCCGAACCTGACGATCTCGCCCGAGACCCAGGTCGCCGAGCTCCTGTTCGAGGGCACCCGCTGCGTCGGGGTCAAGGCGCTGGTCAAGGGCAAGGAGACCGAGTTCCGGGCCAACGAGGTCATCGTCTGCTCCGGTGCGATCCATTCGCCGGCGCATCTCTTGCGCGCCGGCATCGGACCCGCCGGCGACCTCAAGGACCTCGGCATCGAGGTCCGCGCCAACCTGCCCGGCGTCGGCCAGCGGCTGATGGACCACCCGTCGGTGTCGGTGTCGTCGTTTATGCGGCCGGCGGCGCGGCTCAACGGCAAGACCCGCCGCCACATCCTCTTGGCGCTGCGCTATTCCTCGGGGATCGATGGCGTCGCGCCCGGCGACATGTTCGTCGCCGTCGTCAGCAAATCGGCCTGGCACGCGGTCGGCGAGCAGATCGCCTCGCAGCTGATCTGCGTCTACAAGACCCTGTCCGAGACCGGCCAGGTCAAGCTGACCTCGCCCGACTGGCGGGCCGAACCGATCGTCGAATTCAACCTGCTGTCCGACCGCCGCGACCTCGAACGGCTGATGGACGGCTTCCGCCGGCTCGGCGCGATGCATCTGAACGGCGCTCTCGGCGAGGTCGTCTGCGACCAGTTCCCGGCCAGCTACAGCGACCGGGTGCGGGCGATCGGTGTCGTCAACGACAAGAACCGGCGGATGACCGGCATCTTCGCCAAGCTGCTCGACGGCCCCGATTGGCTGCGCCGCTGGCTGATGGACCGCTACGTCCTCGAGGGCTACCGCTTCGATCAGCTGATGACCGACGACGAGGCGCTCGAAGATTTCATCCGCAAGGCCGGGATCGGCGTCTGGCACGCGACCTGCACCTGCCGCATGGGTGCCGATGGCGACCCGATGGCGGTGACCGACAATCAGGGACGGGTGCGCGGCGTCACCGGGCTGCGCGTCGTCGATGCCTCGCTGTTCCCGACCGTGCCCTGCGCCAACACCAATTTCCCGACGCTGATGACGGCCGAGAAGATCAGCGACACAATGTTGTCGAATTAGGAGATGCCCCCATGCAATTCGGGATTTTCGACCACCTCGACGACAGCGGTGCGCCGCTGCAGCGCCATTTCGAGGATCGGCTGAAGCTGATCGAGGCTTATGACCGCGCCGGCTTCTACGGCTATCACCTGGCCGAGCACCACAATACTCCGCTGGGCTACGCGCCGTCGCCGAGCGTCTTCCTGTCGGCGGTGGCGCAGCGCACCAAAAAGCTCAAATTCGGCCCGATGGTGTACCTCCTGCCGCTGTATCACCCGCTGCGGCTGATCGACGAAGTGTGCATGCTCGACCAGCTGAGCGGCGGCCGCTTCCTGTATGGCGTCGGCCGCGGCATCTCGCCGATCGAGGTCGGCTTCTACGGCATCGATTTCGCGACCGGCGCCGAGCAGTTCCGCGAGGCCTACGAGGTCATCAAGATCGGCCTCACCGAGGACGAGCTGACCTATCACGGCAAGTTCTACGATTTCGACCATGTGCCGATCGTGATGAAGCCGGTGCAGCAGCCGTTCCCGGAATTGTGGTACGGCACCAGCCGGCCCGACAGCATTCCGTGGGCGGCCGAGCGCGGCGCCCATATCGTCACCTTGCGCGACACCAGCGCGGCGCGCGCGATCATCGATCTCTACAGATCGGAATGGCAGAAGCTCGGCCGCGCCGAAACCGATCTGCCGCTGATGGGCATCAACCGTCATATCGTGCTCGCCGAGACCGAGGCGGCGGCGCGCGACACGGCGCGGCGCGCCTACAAGCCGTGGCGCAAGCACATGGAGCATCTGTGGGCGAAATACGACGTGCCGTTTCCGCTCGGCGCGTCATTGCCGACCGAATGGGATGCGCTGGAAGCACACGGCCACGCGATCGCCAGCACCCCGGCCAAGGTGAAGGATTATGTCGCCGAGGTGACGGAAGCCTCCGGCGCTAGCTATTTCGTCTGCGACTTCGCCTTTGGCACGATGAGCCACGGCGAGGCGATGCGCTCGACCGAGCTCTTCGCCCGCGAGGTCATGCCGGCCTTCGCCTGACCGGCGCCGGCACGCCAGCCGCATTCGCCGGCTGCATTCGCCGGGTGCAGCAACAAGGCAAGAGCGGGCGATGGATCTGCTTACATCGATCAGCCCCCTCTCGGTGTTGTCGGGGTTCGTCGTCGGGTTGCTCGTCGGGCTGACCGGGGTCGGCGGCGGGTCCTTGATGACGCCGCTGTTGATCCTGGTGTTCGGCACGCAGGCCACCACCGCGGTCGGCACCGACCTGCTTTATGCCGCGGTGACCAAGAGCGCTGGCAGTCTCGCGCATGGCCGCAACCAGAATGTCGATTGGCGGATTGTCGCGCGGCTTGCGGCCGGCAGCCTGCCGGGCGCGGCGCTGACGATCGCCGGCCTCTACGCCGCCGGCGTTCGCGGCGGGACGTCGCCGCGGTTTGTCACGGTCATCCTCGGCATCGCCTTGCTGCTGAGCGCGGCGGCGGTCATCGCGCGACCGTGGCTCAGGCTGATGATCGACCGCCATGCGGGTGATAGGCGCCACTGGACCGGGTCGCTGACCGTCGCGTCGGGCTTCTTGCTCGGGGTGATGGTGACGATCTCCTCGGTTGGCGCCGGCGCACTCGGGATGACGCTGCTCGTGCTGCTGTATCCGGGGGTCCGGCTGGTGCGGCTGGTGGGCACCGATGTCGCGCACGCCGTGCCGCTGACCCTGGTCGCGGGGCTCGGACATCTGCTGCTCGGCGCCGTCGACTGGCGGCTTCTGGCATCCCTGCTAATCGGCTCGGTGCCGGGCATCATGCTCGGCAGCCATATGAGCGCACGCCTGCCGGAGCGGGTTTTGCGGCCGATCCTGGCGTTGATCCTGGTGGTCGTCGGCGTTCGTATGCTGACGAAATGAGCGGGCGCACCGGAACCGGGGTCGGTCACGCCTTCGCGCGCGCCTCGATCTCATTCAGCATGCCGTGGATGCGCGCGACATGCGGCTCCTTGTCGTAGAGCGCGTAGAGCGCGCCGGCGAGCCGCACCGGGTCACCCGAATAATACCGCTCGTACAATTGCTGCCGGCCGGAGAACGACGACACCGCCGCGTCGAAGGCGAGGCGGAACAATTTCACCCTTGTCGGCGCGTCGGCATTGGCGGCCTGCGCGTATTTCTCGACATCGGCCGCCGCCGGTCCCGACAGTTCCGCATAGGACGGCACCGCCACCAGCCCGCCGGCGCCCATCAGCTGGATGATCTCGCAGGCGCGCACGAACATCTTCGGGAACATCATCCGCACCGTCCACAGCGGCATCTCGGCCGGCGTCATGATGCCGTGCTTGTTCACCGCGGCGTCGGCCTCGCTGGCGCGGATGCAGGAGCGCACGAATTCCACGTGCTCGATCAACTCGGCCAGCATGCCCTGCACGTGCAAATGCGCGTCGATATTGGTCGAGCGCGCGATCGCGAAACCGAGCGCCATCATGAACTCGGCCTTCGCCAGATTCTTGGTCGAGGTCTGGTGCATCACCTGCGGCATCGCCTGGGTGCGCTGGAAGAGGCCGTTGCACATCTCCGGGTCGCGGTGGATGAAGACGCGCTCCCACGGCACCAGCACATTGTCGAACACCGCCAGCCCATCGCCCTCGTCGAGCCGCGACGACAGCGGAAAATCCATCGGCGAGGCGGCGTTCTGGTGCACCACCGAGGGCCGGCAGATGAAGCGCAGCCCCGGTGACGCAACCGGGATCGAAAAGCCGAACGCATAGGGCGCCGCGTCCGCATTGGTCGCGAGAAACGTCGACGGCATCACCAGGATGTCGTCGGAATAGGCGCACAGGGTCGACACCATGCGGGCGCCGTCGATCACGATGCCGGCATCGGTCTCCTTGACGATCTTGGCGGCGAGGTCCTTTTCCTGCCGCTCGACCGGGCGCGAGCGGTCGACCTGAGGGTTCAACAGCGTGTGCGTCATGCAGAGATCGCGCTCGCGCGCCTCGACATGGTAGGCGCGAACGTTGTCGGCGAAGCGCTTGTCCTGCTTGCCGAACTCCGGCGCCGCGGCGGCGAGGCCGGTGAGCATAATGTTGAGGAAATCGGGGCTGCGGCCGAACATGCCGCAGGTCGCATCCATCCACACTTTCACCATGCCGCGGCGGCGGATCAGATCGTCGACGCTGCGCGGTTCGATGAACGAAAGACCAATGCGCTCGCCGCTGGATGGTGACACAAAGCTCATCTGGTCGGTGAGCTTTGCGTCATGCTGCATGTCGTACAGCTCGGCGACGCTGTGCGCCGCTGCGGCCAGCCGCCGGTCCTTGGTCACATCGGCGACGCGCTCGCCGTCGATGAAAATCTGCCGCCCGTCCTTCAGCGCCTCGAGAAACTGTTTGCCGGTACGCAGCGCCATGTTTCGCCTTCCCAATCTCTTCTGGCCATTCCGGGGCGCCGCCCCAAATCCCTTGGGCGGCGAGCCCGGAACCCATGCACACGGGCCTGTGGTCATGGGTCCCGGGTTCGGCCATTCGGCCGCCCCGGGATGACTTACTGACAGAGTCAGCTTGCCGGCTCAGTCCCTCTGAGCCAAGCATCCAAATCGGCGAGCGCGCGGCGGCTCAGCAGCGGCTTCTTGTCGGCGTGCCGGGCGGGTTCGGGCGACAGCGGCGGGAAGAGGCCAAAATTGATGTTCATCGGCTGGAAGCTCTTGGCGTCGGCGCCCTCGGTGATGTGCCGCAAGAGCGCCCCGAGCGCCGTCGTCGCCGGCGGCCGCGCCGGCTCGCGCCCCAGCCGCGACGCGGCGGCTAAGCGACCGGCGAGCAGGCCGATCGCGGCGCTCTCGACATAACCTTCGACGCCGGTGATCTGACCGGCGAAGCGCAGCCGCGGCATCGCCTTCAGCCGCAGCTCGCGGTCGAGGAGGCGCGGGCTGTTCAGGAAGGTGTTGCGGTGCAAGCCGCCGAGACGGGCGAACTCGGCCCGCTCCAGCCCAGGGATCATCCGGAAGATGCGGGTCTGCTCGCCGTGCCGCAATTTGGTCTGGAACCCGACCATGTTGTAGAGCGTGCCGAGCGCGTTGTCCTGGCGCAGCTGCACGACCGCATGCGGCCGCTGCCCGGTGCGCGGGTCGCGCAAGCCCACCGGCTTCATCGGCCCGAAGCGCAGGGTGTCGGCGCCGCGCGCCGCCATCACCTCGACCGGCAGGCAGCCCTCGAAATAGGGCGTCTTCTCCCATTCGTGGAACTCGACCTTGTCGCCGGCGAGCAGCGCCGCGACAAACGCTTCGTACTGCTCGCGGTCGAGGGGACAGTTGATGTAGTCGGCGCCGTCACCCTCCGGCCCGACCTTGTCGTAGCGCGACTGGAACCAGGCCGTGTCGAAATCGATCGTGTCGCGGTGCACGATCGGCGCGATCGCGTCGAAAAACGCCAGCGACTCTTCGCCGGTCAGCCCGACGATCGCCTCGGCCAGCGCGGGCGAGGTCAGGGGGCCGGTCGCGACGATCACCTCGTCCCAATCCCCTGGCGGCAGCCCGGCGATCTCCTCGCGCCGGATCTCGATCAGCGGCGCGCCCGCCAGCGACGCCTCGACCGCCTCGGAGAAGCCGACCCGGTCGACCGCCAGCGCGCCGCCGGCCGGCACCTTGTGCGCATCGGCGGCGGACAGGATCAGCGAGCCGCACAGCCGCATCTCCCGATGCAACAGCCCGACCGCATTGCGCTCGGCATCGTCGGAGCGGAACGAGTTCGAGCACACCAGCTCGGCCAGACCCGGCCCGACATGCGCCTCGGTGCCGCGCACCGGGCGCATCTCGTGCAGCACCACTGGCACCCCGGCGCGCGCCACTTGCCACGCCGCCTCGCTGCCGGCGAGCCCGCCGCCGATCACATGCACTGATTCCCTGGGCACCGGGTCCATAAGGGATTAGGTGCAATCAAGCACGGTCTGAGGCAAGTACAACGCAACGGACGAGGAGCGGACCATGGCGAACGCGGCGGATCCCGGTGCCGGGCTGGTGCAGTTCCGCTCGGACGGGTTGGGCCTGTCGCCGGTCGCCTATGCCCGCCTTCTGGCTGAGATCGCCGAGCGCCGCGGCATCGCGCCCGACGATTACTCGCGCGGCGGTGTCGTCGCCGAGCTGGAAGCACGGATGGCCGCGCTGCTGGGCAAGGAGACGGCGGTCTTCCTGCCGACCGGCACGCTGGCCAACCATCTGGCCTTGCGGCTGCTCGCCCGCACCGGCCGCCGCGTGCTGGTCCAGCGCGAGAGCCACCTTTATTGCGACGAGGGCGACGCCGCGCAGCAGCTGAGCGGGCTCAACCTGGTGCCGCTGGCGCCCGGCAGGGCGAGTTTCACGTTCGACGAGGCAATGGCCGAAATTGCCGGCCCGGCCGACGCCCGCGTCGCGGTGCCAGTCGGCGCGATCTCGATCGAGACGCCGGTGCGCCGCTGCGACGGCGCCGCTTTCGATTTCACGGAGATGCGCCGCATCTGCGGCCATGCCCGCGAGCACGGCATCGGCCTCCATCTCGACGGCGCCCGGTTGCTGATCGAGAGCGCTTACACGGGCATCCCGCCGGCCGCCTATGCCGCGCTGTTCGACACCGTCTATGTGTCGTTATGGAAGTACCTGAACGCCGCCTCCGGCGCGATCCTCGCCGGCCCACGCGCGCTGCTCGACGGCCTCTTTCACCAGCGCCGGATGTTCGGCGGGGGATTGCCGCACGCCTGGCCCGACGCGGCGGTCGCGCTGCATTGCCTCGACGGCTTCGCCGACCGCTTCACCGAAGCGGTGGCCGCCTTCGACCGCCTGCTGGCCGCATTGCGCGAACACAACCGGGTGTCGATCGAGCGCCCGCCCGACGCCACCAATGTCAGCGTGCTGCGTGTGACCGGCGAAGACGCCGCCTCGCTGCCGCAGCGCCTCGCGGAACGCGGCATCGTCATCCGCCCGCCGCGGCGTGTGTCACCGGACGGCGCCGAATTCACCCTGCACACCAACGAGACGACCCTGCGCCGTCCGCTCGACGGGATGATCCGCGCATTCACCGCCGCGGTGTAGTCGACCCTGCCTTCCGGCGAGTTGCCTTGGTTCTTAGCTTCTGATTGCTACCGCAGGAGCTTTCCTGGACGGAAGGGTTCCCTTCCTCAATGCGCAGGCGCCCCGATTCGAACTTCGAGAAATCGAGATCGGACAAATCGGCGTCGAGGAATGCCTCCGCTTCTCCGTCGGTCTTCAGCTTCGGAACACGGCGTCTCATGTTCTCAGTGCCCCCACGGCGCGATCGGGACGCTGGAGACCGCGTTTTGCGGCGAGCCGTTGATGATCTTGTCGCTGATCGCGAGGTAGACGAGCGTGTTCCGCTTCTTGTCGACGATGCGGTAGATGCGGGTGTGCTTGAAGAAGATCGAGGTGCGCTCGGAATAGACCGATTCCTCATTCGGCAACTGGCTCAGATCGACTGAGATCGGACCGGTCTGGCGGCAGGAGAGTGAGAACCGCGACGGGTCCTCGGCAAGGCCAAAAGTTCCTTTTACCCCGCCGGTCCGGGCCTGACTGATGTCACAGGCGACCCCCGGGACCTTCGGGTCGTCGAAGGCGCTGACGCAGACCTTGTCGTTGGCGCCGACGATGCGGAAGGTCGTGCTCACGCAAGCCAAATCGTCGGCATGCGCGGCTGACATCGCCGCAAACACGACAGCCGCAGCAACCGCTGCAACGCGGGCCAGGCGCCCGCGGTCCGACGGCGGGCACATCACCCCGCGCGCCGTCGCCGCGGGGCCGGGAGCTTCGTCCTTAAATACGGCCGCAGGTATTGCCCGGTGTAGCTGGCCTCGACCGTGGCGACGTCTTCGGGGGTGCCGGTGGCGATGATGTGGCCGCCGGCATCCCCGCCTTCGGGGCCGAGGTCGATGATCCAGTCGGCGGTCTTGATCACTTCCAGATTGTGCTCGATCACCAGCACCGTGTTGCCGGTCTCGACCAGCGCATGCAGCACTTCCAGGAGCTTGCGCACATCGTCGAAATGCAGCCCGGTGGTCGGCTCGTCGAGAATGTACAGCGTGCGGCCGGTGGCGCGGCGTGACAATTCCTTCGCCAGTTTGACCCGCTGCGCCTCGCCGCCCGACAGGGTCGTCGCCGGCTGGCCGACATGGATGTAGCCGAGCCCGACCCGCTGCAGTGTCACCAGCTTGTCGCGGATCGCCGGCACCGCGCGGAAGAAATCGGCACCCTCGTCGACCGTCATGTCGAGCACGTCGGCGATGCTCTTGCCGCGGAACGTCACCTCCAGCGTCTCGCGGTTGTAGCGCTTGCCGTGGCAGACGTCGCATTGCACATAGACGTCCGGCAGGAAGTGCATCTCGATCTTGATGACGCCATCGCCCTGGCAGGCTTCGCAGCGGCCGCCCTTGACGTTGAACGAGAAGCGGCCCGGCTGATAGCCGCGCGCCTTCGCCTCCGGCAGCCCGGCGTACCAGTCGCGGATCGGGGTGAAGCAGCCGGTGTAGGTCGCCGGGTTCGAGCGCGGCGTGCGGCCGATCGGCGACTGGTCGATATCGACGATCTTGTCGAGGAACTCGGCGCCGTCGAGCCGCTCGAACGGCGCTGGCGTCTCGCGCGCGTTGTTGAGCCGCTTCGCCAGCGCCTTGTACAGCGTCTCGATGATCAGGGTCGATTTGCCGCCGCCCGAGACGCCGGTGACGCAGCAGAAGGTGCCGAGCGGAATCTCCGCGGTCAGCTCCTTCAGATTGTTGCCGCGGGCGCCGACCAGTTTCAGGATCTGCCCCGGATGCCCGGTGCGGCGCACCGCCGGTACCGCGATCTGCTTCATCCCGGTCAGGTACTGGCCGGTGATACTCGCCGGCACCCGCATCACCTCCTCGGGCGTCCCCTCAGCCACGAGGTGGCCGCCATGCACGCCGGCGCCCGGTCCCATATCCACGAGCCAGTCGGCGGTGCGGATCGCCTCCTCGTCATGCTCGACGACGATGACCGTGTTGCCGAGGTCGCGCAGCCGCCGCAAGGTCGCCAGCAAGCGGTCGTTGTCGCGCTGATGCAGCCCGATCGACGGCTCGTCGAGCACATAGAGCAC
>DATARH010000231.1:0-2039 GCA_036264235.1 Allostellaceae bacterium | reverse complement strand
CTGCTCTATTGGCAGTTCCTTAGTAACGTTCTGCACCGCGGCCACGCCTCGCGTATCGTGCCGCTGGCGCAATCGTCGGAAAACGCCGCATTCCTTCTGCGTCAGGCCGGGGTGACCGCCGGGCTGATTCACATCGATGCGGCGCATGATTATGCCGCGGTGCGCCGGGACATCGAGACCTACTGGGAGTTGCTGCAGCCCGGCGGGTACCTGGTCGGCGACGATTACGTCCCAGTTTGGCCGGACGTGATCCGCGCAACCGATGAATGGGCGGCGGAGCTCGGCTTGCAGCTGCAGCTCTGCGGGCCGAAATGGTTCGTGCAGAAGCCGGCGCGACCGGTCGGTGTGGAGACGGCCACCGCAGCCCAAGAAGGGTGAAAGAGGTCGGTCCAAAATACGGTTGGTCACCAGCCACCTTCGGGGTCGCCGACGTCGCGCTTTAGAAGTTTTCCGCGGCAAGCCGGCGGAGCGCGTCGCCCTCGGCGCGATAGGGCAACCACTCGGCCATGTGGCGGAAGCCGAGCCGCTCGTAAAAGCCGCGCGCCGGGTTCCAGTGCAGCACCCAGAAGTCGAGCCGGCCATAGTCGCGCTCGACCGCGATCGCAGCCAGGCGCGCCATCAGGCGGTGTCCGAGCCCCAGGCCGCGGGCCCATTCGCTGACAAAGACGTCTTCGAGATAGAGGCCGGGCTTGCCGAGCCAGGTCGAGAAATTGGTGAAGAACAGCGCGAACCCGGCTGGCCGCCCGTCCGCGAAAGCGAGCAGCGCCTCGAAGGCGCGCTGCGGCCCGAAGCCGTGGCGACGCAGATCGTTCTCGCTCGCGATCACCGCGTCGGGCGATTTCTCGTAGATCGCCAATTCGCGGATCAATTGCAGCAACACGTCGCAATCGGCCTTGGTAGCCGTCCGGATTTCAATTTCCGGCATCAGCTGCCGACCGTCACGGGTGCGACGAGGGCGCGGATCGCGGCGATGATGCTCGGGGCGACGATGCGGCTGGTGCGCGGGTTCTGCGACGGGCGGTTGCGGCTTTCCAATGTCAGTGCGATGTCCTCGCCCTCGACCTCGACGTGGTGGATCGCGCCCCGGATACCGGGATCGGCCCAGACCTCCACCGTGGTCCGGTCGAAGCCGATGCCGGCCAATGACAGTGAGACCGCGACGTTGAAATGCCGCGGGAACGCCGCCGCCGCCTCGCCGGCGCTGCCCTCGAACACCTTGACCGGCGCGGTCGGCGGCCGCGCCCCGAAATCATGGCCGCGGTCGAGCACATAGCGCTCATGTGCCATCGAATCCGGCTTGATGCGCGAGCGCAGATGCACACTGCTGATGCCGCCCTCGGCGGCGCAGCGGATGATGTCGAGCCCCGGCATCGCCCCCGACGCGATCCGCACCCGGCCGCCATGCGCCCGCGCCAGTTCCATCATCTCGGGGCAATTCGGCACGCCACCGGCACTGACTGCGATCAGGTATTTGCCCGCCGTAAGAACCGTCTGCGCGATTTCGGGAAAGCTCTCGGCCGTGGCGCATTCGACGACGATGTCGGCCAGCGCCGGTAGTTCGGCGAGCGGCACGATCTCCGGAGCCGGTGCAAATTTCGCTGCGTTGCCGCGGGCACGGTCGAGATCGCGCGCCGTCGCTGCGGCAAGCCGCGCTTCCGGCACCACGCCGGCGGTTAGTCGCCGCGCCAGCTCCTGCCCGACATTGCCGAACCCGGCGAGCCCGATGCGAACGGGGAGGGCCGGAGAGAACCCGCTCATGCGACAGGCGCACCGAGCGCCGCGGCGAGTGCTGTCAGATCGGGCGCCTCGGCGAGGCTATCGAGCGCCGCCGACAGCGCCGCGATCCGCGCCGGCGGGCAGACCGAGCCGGCGAGCGCCCGGAACTTGTCGTCCAGTTCCTCCGGTGTCATCGGCGTCTCGGGATAGCCGCGGGCAATGTCGTTACGGCGCACAAGCCGTCGTCCGTCACCAGTCCGCACCTCGATCCGCGAGGCGTAGAACTCCGGAAACAGCCGGTCGAGCTCAGGGTCGCTCTCGAC
>DATARH010000228.1:0-17949 GCA_036264235.1 Allostellaceae bacterium | reverse complement strand
CGGCCGCATCGTCGCGGTCGGCACCACCAGCCTGCGCCTCCTCGAAAGCGCCGCGGCGGAGACCGGCGAGATCGCGCCGTTCGCGGGCGAGACGCGGCTCTTCATTCTGCCCGGCTATCGGTTCCGCGCGATCGATCTGCTGCTGACCAATTTCCACCTGCCCCGCTCGACCCTGTTGATGCTGGTCGCGGCGCTCGCCGGTCTCGACCGGATCAAATCCGCATATGCCCATGCCGTGGCCGAGCACTATCGCTTCTTCTCCTATGGTGATGCCTGCCTGATCGAACCATCGAAATAAGGGTGGGCCTCTTGCGATCGCCGCCAGAATTGCTATATGAACATTTCATGAACAAAAATCACACGCCTGGGCGTGGCAGGGCAGTACATCTCAGCGTTACAGGATCGCCCTTCGTATTTCGGACCTATTCAACCCTTGCGCGAATCTCACCTGAATTTCACCTGAATTTTCAGGTGAGCCAAATTCAGACTCGCAGCCTGTGGTTGGGTGTCTCGTCGTGAGCCTCGGCTTTGAAGTCGTCGCCCGGGACGGGGCGGCCCGCTGCGGCCGGCTCATGACCGCGCATGGGCCGGTCGAGACGCCGGCCTTCATGCCGGTCGGTACCGCGGCGACGGTCAAGGCGATGACCCCGGAGGATGTCGCCGAGACCGGTGCCCGCATTGTCCTCGGCAACACCTATCACCTGATGCTGCGGCCCGGCGTCGAGCGCATCGCCGCGCTCGGTGGACTCCACAAATTCATGAACTGGCCGCACGCGATCCTGACCGATTCCGGTGGCTTTCAAGTCATGTCGCTGGCCGATTTGCGGACGATCTCCGAGGAGGGCGTCGCCTTCCGCTCGCATCTCGACGGCAGCAGGCACCTGCTGACCCCGGAGCGGTCGATCGAGATCCAGCACCTGCTCGGCGCCGATGTGACAATGGCGTTCGACGAATGCACCCCGTTCCCGGCCGCGCGCGACGCGGTAGAGGCGTCGATGCAATTGTCGATCCGCTGGGCCGAGCGGTCGCGCGCCGCCTTTATCGACCGGCCGGGGCACGGCCTGTTCGGCATCGTCCAGGGCGGCGTCCATCCCGATCTGCGGCAGAGCATGGCGGCGCGGCTCGTCGAGATCGGTTTCGACGGCTATGCGATCGGCGGCCTCGCGATCGGCGAGGGTCAGACGACGACCTTCGCGGTGGTCGAGGCGACCGTGCCCTCTTTGCCGGACGAGCGGCCGCGCTACTTGATGGGGGTCGGCAAGCCGGGCGATCTGGTCGGCGCGGTGATGCGCGGCGTCGATATGTTCGACTGCGTGCTGCCGACCCGCTCCGGCCGCACCGGCCAAGCCTTTACCCGCGCCGGCACGCTCAATATACGCAATGCCCGCCACGCCGGAGACCCGGCGCCGCTGGACCCGGACTGCCGCTGCACGGCTTGCACCGGCTTCAGCCGCGCCTATTTGCACCATCTCGTCAAAAGTGGCGAAATCCTCGCAAGCATGCTGCTGACCCGGCACAATCTGACGTATTACGCCGATCTGATGGCGGCGATGCGGGCGGCAATCGCCAAGGGCCGGCTCGCCGATTTCGCGACGGCGCATCTGGCCGAGGCGGCATGAGTGATTTAACCCAATTGGGCCGCCAAACACCCCTTCCCGCCTCGCCGGCGGAAGCGGTGCTGGAAACGGTGGCGAACCCACATCCGGGGCTCACCTACCTGGTGCGCTTCACCTGTCCCGAGTTCACCGCGCTGTGCCCGATCACCGGCCAGCCCGATTTCGCCCATTTCGTCATCGACTACGCACCCGAGGCAAAGCTCGTCGAAAGCAAGTCGCTGAAGCTGTTCCTCGGCTCGTTCCGCAACCACGGCGCCTTTCACGAAGATTGCACGCTGACGATCGCCCGCCGCATGGTCGAGGCGGCAGCGCCGAAATGGCTGCGCATCGGCGGCTACTGGTATCCGCGCGGCGGCATCCCGATCGACGTCTTTTACCAGACCGGCGCGCCGCCCGACGGGCTGTGGCTACCGGATCCCGGCGTCCCCTCCTACCGCGGCCGCGGCTGATGGCTACCTCACCGGAGTCAGCCTTTGGACCGCGGGCGTCTCGCCCGCAAAAGGCGGCCGGCCCTTCGACTGATGCACAGGAGTCCGCGGTCCAAAACACCGCCGAAATCCGCGAGGCAATCCGCAACGAGGCGCTGGCGCTCGGCTTCGACGCGGTCGGCTTCGCCCGCGCACACCTGGCCGAGGAAGCCCGCGACAATCTCGCCGAATATCTGCGCCGCGGGTATCACGGCGATATGGGCTGGCTCGCCGCCAAGGCACCGCGGCGCGGCGACCCGCAGGTGTTGTGGCCCGACGCGAAGACCATCGTCGTGTTCGGCCTGGCCTACACCCCGGAGGACGACCCGATGACGGTCGTCTCGCAGCCGGATCGCGGCGCGATCTCGGTCTATGCCCGCGGCCGCGACTACCACGACACTGTCAAAAAGCGCCTGAAGGCGCTCGGCCGCTGGATCGCCGGCCGCTGGCCCGGCGAACTCAAAGTTTTCGTCGACACCGCGCCGGTGATGGAGAAGCCGCTGGCGCAGCAGGCGGGGCTCGGCTGGCAGGGCAAGCACACCAACCTCGTGTCGCGCGATTTCGGCTCCTGGCTATTTCTCGGCGAAATCTATCTGAGCCGCGAACTCGAACCCGACGTGCCGGAAGCCGACCATTGCGGCTCGTGCCGTCGCTGCCTCGACGCGTGCCCGACGGACGCCTTTCCGGCGCCGTACCGGCTCGATGCGCGGCGCTGCATCTCGTATCTGACGATCGAGCACCAAGGCCCGATCCCGCACGAATTCCGCGCCGCGATCGGCAACCGCATCTATGGCTGCGACGACTGCCTCGCGGCTTGCCCCTGGAACAAATTCGCCGACGCCGCGAAGGAACCCGATTTCCTGCCACGCGCCGCGCTGACCGCGCCGAAGCTCGCCGAACTGGCGCGGCTCGACGACGCTGGTTTCAGGGCGCTGTTCGCCGGCGCCGCGGTCAAGCGGCTCGGCCGCGACCGCTTCCTGCGCAACGTCCTGATCGCGATCGGCAACGGCCCGCCGAGCGACCCGGAACTCATCGACGCGGCCGAGCGCTGCCTCGACGACGCTTCGTCGCTGGTCCGCGCCACCGCGGCCTGGGCCTGCGCGCGCCTCGCACCGGGCGGCGACATCTGGCGCCGCATCCGGCACGACCCCGACCCGCTGATGCAGGCGGAATGCGCCGAAATGAGCAAGGCGATCTGATCGGCGGTCATCGCGGTATGCCCTGGTCCGCTGCGTCTGCGTCCTTGCGATCCGATCCTGGTCACTTATTTCACCTTGGTCACAATTTTTGACCCGCACGGCGAGATACACATGATCGAACGCAGACCGTTCGCCGGCCTCGGCTCCGAGCAACTCGGCTGGCTCGACACGCACTACCATTTCTCATTCGCGCAGTATCGCGACCCCGAGCGCATGGGCTGGGGTGCGCTGCGCGTCTGGAACGACGACGAGATCGCGGCCGGCAGCGGGTTTCCGCCGCACCCGCATGCCGACATGGAGATCATCACCTATGTCCGGCAGGGTGCCGTCACCCATGAGGACAGCCTCGGCAACAAGGGACGCACCGAGGCCGGCGATGTGCAGGTGATGTCGGCCGGCAGCGGCATCCGCCACGCCGAATACAACCGCGAGAGCGAACCGACGCGGCTCTTTCAAATCTGGATCATTCCGACCCGGCGCGGCGGCGAGCCCGGCTGGGGCACCAAACCGTTCCCGAAGGGCGACCGCTCGGGCCGGCTGGTGCCGCTGGCGAGCGGCGACACCGGCGACGGAGACGCGCTGCCGATCCGCGCCGACGCGAGGGTGCTTGGCGCGACGCTGAAGGCCGGCGAGACAGTGTCATACAAACTGCAGCTCGGTCGCCACGCCTACCTAGTTCCGGCGACAGGCGCGGTCGAGGTCAACGGCACACGGCTGGAGCCGCGCGACGGCGCGGCGATCCGCGACGAAGCGGAATTGCTGATTTCCGCGACCGAGGATGCCGAGCTGGTGCTGGTCGACAGCGCGTAAGTAACAATACGTAGGAACCGAACCGCCCCGGTCTTCGTTCACCAACGGCAGCAAAATAAACCGGGGGTGGAAGATGCCGTTGTCGAAAAAACTCGGGGCCGAGTTTATCGGCACCTTCTGGCTGGTCTTGGGTGGCTGCGGCAGCGCAGTCTTGGCAGCGAAATTCCCGGAAGTCGGGATCGGGCTGGTTGGCGTCGCTCTGGCGTTTGGCCTGACGGTCCTCACGATGGCCTATGCGCTCGGGCACGTCTCGGGCGGTCACTTTAACCCCGCGGTGACGATTGGGCTGTTCGCCGGCGGCCGCACTCCGGCCGGCGAATTGCTGCCCTATATCCTCGCGCAACTCGCCGGTGCGATCGTTGCGGCCGGGCTGCTTTACCTGATCGCCAGCGGCAAACCCGGCTTCGACCTCGCGGCCGGCTTCGCCGCGAACGGCTATGGCGAGCATTCGCCGGGCGGCTATTCGCTCGCCGCCGGTTTGATCTCCGAGCTGGTGCTGACCGCCGGCTTTCTGTTCGTGATCATGGGCGCGACCGATGCCCGGGCGCCGGCCGGCTTCGCGCCGATCGCGATCGGTCTGGCGCTGACCCTGATCCATCTGATCAGCATCCCGATCACCAACACCTCGGTGAACCCGGCACGCAGCACCGGCCCGGCGATCCTGGTCGGGGGCTGGGCGCTGGCGCAGCTCTGGCTGTTCTGGCTCGCGCCGATCCTGGGTGGAATTGCGGGCGCAGTCGGTTATCGGTGGCTGGCGACGGTCGAGCCGCTGACGACGCCGGAGATTACCGCCGCACCTGCGGCGGAGTGACCGGGCGCATCGTCCCCGGAGCGGGGCGGATCACCGGCCCCGCTCAGGTTCAGCGCCAGCGAGCCGAGAATGATCCCGGCGACCAAGCCAAAGACCGCGCCGGTATCGGCGTTGAGCAAGCGTCGATGCATGGTTTGGTAACGTGCCCTAGTGCGGCCCGGTTGCGTTCCAGCCTGGCTGCGGGATTAGTGGCGCTTCGAACGCGAGCCGTTCGGGCCCGGCGCACCGGCCGGCGCTCCCGCCGTGGCGAGGCCGCCGATCGGTCCCGGCTGCTTTGGCTTGGCGCCTTCGATCTCGATGTTGATCTCGAGCAGCGAGGTACCGCCGGACTGGCCGAGATTGACGCGGATCATGTCGTCACGGATTTCGACATAGCGGCCGACGACGTCGATCAGTTCACGCTGCAGTTTCGGCAGAAAATCGGGCGCCTTGCTGCCGGCCCGCTCATGCGCAAGGACTATCTTGAGCCGCTCCTTGGCGATCGCGGCGCTGGTCGGGCGTGACGGAAACAGAAAACCGAACAGCCGCATCATGCCCTGCCGAACAGTAAGCGTAGGAAGCCCCGGCGCTCGGGCTCGACAAACCGCATCTCGCGTTGTTCGCCGAGAAAGCGTGCCACCGCATCGTGATACGCGCGGCCGGCGGGGCTCTCTTCGTCGAAGACGATCGGGGTGCCGGTGTTCGAGGCACGCAGCACCGACTCCGATTCCGGGATCACGCCCAGCAGCGGGATCGAGAGTATCTCGCCGACATCCTCGACTGTCAGCATCTCGCCCTTCGCCACCCGGGCCGGATCGTAGCGCGTCAGCAGCAATTGGATTTCGACCGGCGGCTCGTTGCGCTCCGCCCGCCGCGAGCGCGACGACAGGATGCCGATAATCCGGTCGCTGTCGCGTACCGAGGAGACTTCGGGGTTGGTCACGATCACCGCGCTGTCGGCGAAATAGAGCGCCGTGATCGCGCCGTGCTCGATCCCGGCCGGGCTGTCGCAGACGATGTAATCGAATTGTTGTTTCAATTCTTCGAGCACCCGCTCGACACCGTCGCGCTTCAGCGCGTCCTTGTCGCGGGTCTGCGAGGTCGGGAAGATGTAGAGATTGTCGTTGCGCTTGTCGCGGATCAGCGCCTGGTTCAGGTTCGCATCGCCGTTGATCACGTTGATGAAGTCGAAAACGACACGGCGTTCGCAACCCATGATCAGATCGAGGTTGCGCAGACCCACATCGAAATCGATAACGACGGTCTTGTGCCCGCGCAGCGCCAGCCCGGCGGCAAAGGCGGCAGAGGTGGTCGTCTTACCGACACCGCCCTTGCCCGATGTGACCACCACGACCTTCGCCAAAATGTTTCCTCCGCGGGCCCCTCACCGCTCAATGAGCGTCAATTTCGCGTTATGGTCAACCGGTCATCGACAAGCGCGATCTGCACCTGCGAGCCCAGCAAATCCGCCGGCAATTGCTCGCTGACGAGATAGTGCCCGGCGATGCTGACGAGCTCGGCTTCGAGCCGCGAGCAGAAGATTCGGGCCTTGCGGTCGCCGCTGGCGCCGGCCAGTGCCCGGCCGCGCAACGCGCCGTAGACATGGATGTTGCCGTCGGCGACCAGCTCCGATCCGGCGCTCGCCGCGGCGGCCACGATCAGATCGGTGCCGCGGGCAAAAAGCTGCGTCCCCGAGCGCACCGGTTCGGTGACCAGCATTGTCTTTGTCGCAGCGGGCGGGCGCGGCGCCGGTGCCGGTTCTGGCGCGGGTTCCGGCGTCGCGGCAGCCGGCGCGTTGGTACTCTCGGCAGCGGTCGCGGCGGCGCGACGGCCGCTCGGCTGTGCCGCGGTCGGGGCGAAGCTGGCGAGGCCGTCGGCGGTAGCGGCTTCGAGTTGCGCCGGCAGCGCGTTCTGTACCCCAACCAAGGTCAGCGTCTGACCGCGCAATAGCGCGCGCGCCTCGCGAAACTCTTCCGGGCGGGCGAACCCCTCGGCACCGCGCAGATCGAGCACGACCGGTGCATTGCGGAAAAATCGCGGACTGCGCTCAACCTGCTGCGCCAGTTCGCGCGCAAATTCGCCATCGCGCAACAGCCCGGCCCGAACCACGATGACGGTGAAAAGCGCGCCCTGAACGAGGTTTCCCGCCGCCATACGATCCCGATGAGCCGAGGCCAAGTGAGCGGATCAGGGGTTAACGCCAATCCGCCTCTGCCGCAACGGCTTTTGGTTTGTTTCGGTAATCGCGCTAACCACCGAGGACGAGCCGCATGAATCCGTCCATCGCGGCAGGATCGGTCCATCGCAACACCGCGACGATATCGAGCTTCGGTTCGATCCAGGTCAGGTTGCCGCCGGCGCCACGGGCGTAGTAGCTGCTGTCAGGCGCGCTCGGATACAGCGCGTGGTCGGTGTTGAGCCACCAGAAATAGCCGTACTGCCGGTATACCGGGCAAGGTTGCAGCATCCGCTCGATCCATTCCGCCGACAGGATGCGGCGCCCCTCCCACACGCCATCCCGCGCCAGCAGCAACCCGATCCGCGCCTGGTCGCGGGCGTGGATGAAGACCCCGCCGCCCCAATGGGAGCCGCCCGGCACCGATTGCATGCGCTTGCCATCGATCTCGACCCAGGAATTGCGGTAGCCCTCCCAGCGCCAATCGGCGGAGGCGCCGATCGGCTCCATCACGAGTTCCTGAAACACATCGGGCAGCGGCCGGCGCCATATCCGCATAAGTGCGAGGCTCAGCCGGTTGACCCTGACATCGTTGTATTCCCAATAGGTGCCTGGTACCTGCAGGTCGCGGTGGGTGCCCTTCTCTCCGGTCGCCGGCCGGCCGCCGACGGTGCGGTGCCGGTCGATCAGGTCCGGCTTATCCCACAGTGTCCCCTCCCATTCGGAGGTCTGCTGCAACAGGTGATGCCAGGTGATCTTGTCGTTGTGCGGCGGCTCGAAACCGCCATCACCGACGCTACGCCCGACCGGCTCGTCGAGATCGCGGATCAGATCGCGCTCCCAGGCCAGCCCCGCCAGGATCGACAGATAGCTCTTGGCAACACTGAAGGTCATGTCGGCCTTGGACGTGTCGCCCCATTCGGCGGCGATCCGGCCGCCGCGCAGTAAGAGCCCGTTGGGGCCGCCGCGCGGCTTGGTCGGGCCGAGCGCCTCGTTCCAAGGCGGCATCTCGCCGAAATCGCTCTCGACCATATGGCCGAGATCGCGGCTCCATGGCGTCTCGTGCTCGGCGGCATGTCGGGCCGCCGCAGCTACGCCGGCGGGATCGAGACCCGATGCCGCAGGGTCGCATTTCTCCCACAACGCAGGGTGAGGCGGCGGGAAATAGCTCATCTACGGCTCCGATGATCCGGCTTCGGGGTTGATTTTTCGGCGTTCGCGACGACTTCGTGTCGCATACCCCGATTTTGCCGGCCCTCGGGAATGATTCGCGGGCGGATCGGGTCATCATTTGCTAAAATAGGGCGTTTTCAGCTTCCGGGGTTCGATTATGGGTTCGATGAGTGTGATGCACTGGCTGGTGGTTCTGGCCATTGTCCTGGTCTTGTTCGGCGCCGGCAAGCTGCCTCGGGTCATGGGCGACTTCGCGAAGGGGATCAAGGCATTCAAGGCCGGGATGAAGGAGGGCGAGGGCGAGGACGAGGCCGTGGCGAGCCCGCCAGCGCAAGTTCAGCCGCCTGCCGCGGCGTCCACCGCGACTGCACCGGCCACCCCGGCCGGGGTAGCCGAGCGCCCGCGCGAGCACGTCTAGGCGCTTTTATCGCCGCAAGATCGGAGAATGCCGGCGTCACCGGCGCGCGCCGAGCGCGCGCCCGATCCTTCGCTTCGGCCCGGCAACAGCCCAGGACGTGATCTGCTCGAAATCCGCATCGATCCGACAAAGGGCCGCGGAATTTTCGCGCGCGTGCCGATTGCCGCCGGCGCACTGATCGAAGCAGCGCCGATCATCGTGATCCCGGCGACGGATTGCCCGACAGTCGATCGTACAATCCTGCACGATTATTATTTCCACTGGGACGGCGACCCCGACGGCGAGGGCAGCGGCGCACTGGCGCTCGGCGTCCTGTCGCTGTGCAATCACTCGCGCCAGCCGAATGCGCGGGTGCGGCGCAACTTCCCGTGGAATACACTCGACCTGATCGCGCTGGTTCCGATCGCAGCCGGTGACGAGATCACGATCGATTACAACTGCCCCCTCTGGTTCGATCCCCAGGACTGAGTTCCCCCTCCCTATCGCAACGGACGGCACATGCAGCGCTTCGAAGGTACCGACAGCTATCTGGCGACCCCGGATTTGCAGGTCGCGGTGAATGCCGCGATCGCGCTGGAGCGGCCACTGCTGGTCAAGGGGGAGCCCGGCACCGGCAAGACGATCCTCGCGCATGAGGTCGCCCGCGGCCTCGGCAAGGACATCATCACCTGGCACATCAAATCGACGACCAAGGCGTTGCAGGGCCTTTACGAATACGACGCCGTGGCACGGCTGCGTGACGGTCAGCTCGGCGATGACCGGGTGCACGACATCTCGAACTACATCAAACCCGGAAAATTGTGGGAGGCGTTCGAGGCGGACGTGGCTCCGGTTTTGCTGATCGACGAGATCGACAAAGCCGACATCGAGTTTCCGAACGATCTGCTGCTCGAGCTCGACCGCATGGAATTTTACGTTTACGAACTCCGCCGCAGCGTTATCGCGAAGCAGCGGCCGATCGTCTTTATCACCTCGAACAACGAGAAGGAGCTGCCCGACGCGTTCCTGCGCCGCTGCTTCTTCCATTACATCCGCTTTCCCGACCGCGAGACAATGCAGCAGATCGTCGACATGCATTACCCCGGCCTGCAGCAGGAGCTGGTTGAGGAAGCGCTGACGATCTTCTTCGAGGTTCGTGACGTGCCGGGGCTGAAGAAGAAGCCTTCGACTTCGGAGTTGCTCGATTGGATCAAACTGCTGCTGGTCGAGGAGATCCCGCCCGAGGTGTTGCGCAGCCGCGACCCGAAGAAGCTGATCCCGCCGCTGCACGGTGCGCTGCTCAAGAACGAGCAGGACGTGCATCTGCTCGAGCGGCTCGCCTTCCTGAACCGTCGGGAACGCGGATAGAGCGGTGTTCATCCCGTTCTTTCTCGAACTGCGCGCCGCCAAGGTACCGGTGTCGCTGCGCGAGTTTCTGACGCTGCTGGAAGCGATGCGGCTGCGCGTCGCGGGCTTTGATGTGGAAGAATTCTACTTCCTGTCGCGCTCGGCGCTGGTAAAGGACGAACGTCACCTCGACCGGTTCGACCGCGTATTCGGGCAGGTGTTCAAGGGGCTCGAAAGCCCGGCCGACCCGCAAACCGAACTCCCGGAGGAGTGGCTGAAGAAGCTCGCCGATCGCTTTCTGACACCGGAAGAACAGGCGCAGATCGAGGCGCTGGGCGGTTGGGACAAGTTGATGGAGACCTTGCGCCAGCGCCTCGCCGAGCAGAAGGGCCGGCATCAGGGTGGCAGCAAATGGATCGGCACCGCCGGCACCTCGCCGTTCGGCAATTCCGGTTACAACCCGGAGGGCATCCGCATCGGCGGCAAGGGCGGCAACCGCACCGCGGTCAAGGTGTGGGACCGACGCGAATACCGCAACCTCGACGACACAATCGAGCTCGGCACCCGCAACATCAAGCTGGCGTTGCGCCGGCTACGACAGCTCGCGCGCCAAGGCGCCGAATTGGAATTGGACTTGCCGGGCACGGTGCGCTCGACCGCGCACAATGCCGGTTGGCTCGATCTGCAGATGGTGCCGGAGCGGCACAACGCGGTGAAGCTGCTGCTGTTCCTCGATGTCGGCGGCTCTATGGAAGACCACGTCCGGGTCTGCGAGGAGCTGTTCTCGGCGGCGCGCGGTGAGTTCAAACACCTCGTTCATTTCTACTTCCACAACTGTCTCTACGACACGGTGTGGAAGGATTCGCGCCGACGCCATGTCGAGCAGATCGACGTCATGGAGATCTTTCGGACGTACGACCCGAACCATAAGGTCGTGCTGGTCGGCGACGCCAGCATGAGCCCCTACGAGATCGAGAAGGAAGGGGGCAGCGTCGAGCGCTGGAACGATGAATCCGGCGAAATGTGGATGCGCCGCCTGCTCAACCACTACCCGAAGGCGGTGTGGATCAACCCGGTGCCGGAGAAGTATTGGGGCGGTACGACCAGCATCTCCATGATCCGCCGCATCATGGAGGATCGCATGTTCCCGCTGACCTTGGACGGCATCGACCGCGGCATGCGGGCGCTGACGCGCTAGCGGACTACAGATGAATGCTGCGATCCAGGATCATCGCGGTGTATTCGCGATAGGTCATCCCGAGTGCTTCGGCGCGAGCCAGCCGGGCGAGTGCGATCTCGCGCGGCGGCGTTTTCCAGGCCTGGGCATGAGCCTTCTTCCAGCAGAACGCCCGCCAAGAGGCGTTCGGATCGAGCGGCGGCCCACCATTGTGGCCGATGCCGAATGTCGCCAATGCTGTGCTGCCGCCGTCGGGCGCCATCGACGTGCTCCACGCTACCCAGTTAGAAAGCAATCGGCATGCCAGGATGGTCGATCACGCCGGCGGCAACAGGGCCGCGGCGACGCGGCGGCTTTCACCAATCAACAGGTTGAACGTGCGGCAGGCGGCTCCGGTGTCCATGACTTCGAGGGCAATGCCGCTCGCTTTCAGCGATTGACGCAGCGCGGCAGGAAATGCGGTCATCCGGAGTCCGACACCGAGCAGCAGGATCTCGACCCCGCCGTGTGCGATGACCGGTGCCAGGCTTTGGATCGTCGCGGCGGCCTCCTCCCAAAGGACCGTCGTCTCCGGAAGCACCAGCACCGGACCGGCATAGACGACGCCGCTGACCCGAAAGCCTACCGCGCTGTAGCGCTCGATGACCTGCCGTCCGCCCGAGCCGACCGGCGTCAGCTCCATGTTGCCGCTACCGAGCCGCCCGCTCGGCGGGAGCATCGGCTGTGGCGTCCTTCGCGATCGCGCGGCGGTTCGGCTGCACGTAATAGAGGATCGGCGCGGCAATAAAGAGCGAAGAATAGGTACCGATCACGATGCCCCACAGCATCGCGATGCTGAAGCCTCGCAATACCTCGCCGCCGAAGAACAGCAGCGCCAGGACCGCAAGCGCGACGGTGCTGACGGTCAGGATCGTGCGCGACAGCGTCTCGTTGAGCGCCAGGTTTATCAGGTCGCGAAACGGCATGGTGCGGTGCTTCCGCATCGATTCGCGCACCCGATCGTAGATCACCACGGTGTCGTTGATCGAATAGCCGGCGATCGTCAGGATCGCGGCCAGCGTCGTCAGATTGAATTCGAGTTGGAAGATCGCGAACAGCCCGACCGTCGTGATCACGTCGTGCAGGGTGGCAACCGTGGCGCCGAGGCCGAACTGCCATTCGAACCGGAACCAGACGTAGAGCATGATGGCGCCGAGCGCGAGCACGGTCGCCAGCACGCCGGCGCGGATCAATTCGCTGCCAACGCTCGGACCCACGACCTCGGTGCGCCGGTATTCGACTCCCGGGCCGAGAGCGTCCCGCACCTTCTGCACGACCTTTTGCTGCGCGGCGTCGCCCCCCTCCTGCTCCGGGAGCCGGATCAGAACGCAAGAAGGCGGCGAGGACGCGCATTCGGCGGTGGTCTGATCGACATAGCCCTGAAGTGAAGGCTCGCCGATCTTCAGCGCATCGAGCTTCGCCCGCATCGCGGCCAGATCGGCCGGTCCGTTGGTGGTGCGCACTTCGACCAGAGTGCCGCCGGTGAAATCGATCCCGTAGTTGAGCCCCTCGACAAAGAACAAGGCCACAGTCAGCAGGCTCAAAGCCACGGAAAAGGCGAAACCATAATAGTGCCAGCGCATGAAATCGATCTTCGGCACTCGCCGGATAACAATCAGCGGTCTCACAGCGGGATTTCCCTCGGCTTAAGCTGCCGCAGCCAAGTGACGATCAGCAATCGCGTGACCAGGATCGCGGAGAATAGTGACGTCAGAACCCCGATGCTGAGCGTCACCGCAAAGCCCTTCACCGGACCGGAGCCGAGCCAATAAAGCAGGATGCCGGCGACCAATGTCGTAACATGGCTATCGAGGATCGTGCCAAAGGCGCGGGTGAAGCCCGCTTCCAGCGAGGACAGCATCGACCGGCCGCCGCGCAATTCTTCCTTGATGCGCTCATAAATGAGCACATTGGCATCGACCGCCATCCCCATTGTCAGCGCGATACCGGCGATCCCGGGCAGGGTCAGCGTGGCGCCGAGTAGCGACAGCGCCGCCAGCATCAGGCACAGATTGAACATCAGCGCGATGTCGGCGAAGATACCGAACAGCCCGTAAAACAGCACCATAAACACGATCACCAGGAGCACGCCGACGATGCTGGCGACGGCGCCGGCATGGATCGAGTCGGCGCCGAGATCGGGGCCGACCGTACGCTCTTCGAGTATCGTGATCGGGGCGGGCAAAGCGCCGGCGCGCAGCAGCAGCGCGAGGTCGCTGGCGCTCTGCACGGTGAAGCTGCCGGAGATAATTCCGGCGCCGCCGGTGATCGGCTCGCGAATAACCGGGGCGCTGATCACCTTGTTGTCGAGCACAATCGCGAACGGCTTTCCGACATTCTCGCGGGTCGCATCGCCGAAGCGGCGCGCCCCGACGGCATCGAAGCGGAAGCTGACGACCGGCTCGTTGTTCTGGAAGGTCGCCTGGGCATCGGTCAGCGTGTCGCCGCCGACCATGACCCGCTTCTTGACCAAGTAGGCGCCGGCGCCGGGGTTGCGGCTGCCGTGGCCCTCATCGGCCGCCGGCAGGATCTCGTCGCCGGCGGGCATCCGGCCGCGCCGCGCGTCCTCAACCGAGGCACTCTGATCGACCAGCTGGAAGGTCAGCTTGGCGGTCCGGCCGAGCAGCGCCTTGACGCGCTCAGGGTTATCGACGCCCGGCAGTTGGACGAGGATGCGGTCCGCCCCCTCGCGCTGGATCGTCGGCTCCTTCGTACCGGTCTCATCAATCCGGCGGCGAATGATCTCGATCGACTGCTCGACCGCCTGGCGGCGCCGCTGTTGGGTCGCCGCCTCGTTGAATTTTAGCGTGCCGGAACCATCAGCGCCGATCTGCACCGTAAGGTCCGGATCGATTTTGCCGAGCGCCTGACGTGCGTCCTCGATACGCGGAAGATCGCGGATCGCGAAGGTAATCGCGTCACCCTCGACATTGAGCCCGGTATAGCCGATGCGAGCGTCGCGTAGCGCATTCCGGACGCTGTCGATCAGCGTGTTGAGGCGCTCTTGCTGCGCCTTGGCGAAATCGACTTCGAGCAGCAGGTAGGATCCGCCCCGCAAATCAAGGCCAAGCGCGACCTGCTTGTGCGGGATCGCTTCCGGAAGCCGGGACAGCTGTGTCGGCGTGAACAGGTTTGGCAGACTGAAGAGGACGCCGAGCAAACAGACGCCGCAGATCAGCAGGACTTTCCAATTGGCGAAATAGAGCATGCTGAGGGCGCGCGCCTATGCCTTGTCGGCCTCGCGGCGCGCGGCGTCCTTCTCCTTAGCGGCCTCGCGCGCGGCCGCCGGGTCCGGTTTTGCCAATACGCTGCTGATCGTGCTACGCAGCACCTTCACGCGGACGCCCTGGGCAATGTCGACTTCGACCTCCTCGGGACCGACCACCTTATTGACCGTTCCCACGATGCCGCCCCCGGTGACGACACGGTCGCCGCGTCGCAACCCTTCGAGCATTGTCTTGTGCTCCGACTGCTTCTTCTGCTGCGGCCGGATCAGAAGGAAATAAAAGACGACGAAGATCAGGACCAGCGGCAGGAATTGGACCAGCGCGCTCTGGCTGTCGAACAGGCCTGTGCCTTGGGCGTAGGCCGGGGAAATCAGCATCGGCATCGACCTCGAAATGGTACATAGCGCCGGACACGACAAGCGGCGTCCTGGCGCAGCCGGCAGCGGTGCAACGCGCGGCGGAATTGGTACGCGATGCCCTGTAAAAGGGCAATGGCCGGAGGTCGGCGCGGTTTTCCCGAGCCGAACCTGTGTGATAGCGTCCGCGCCCTGCAAACAGCCCTTCCGCCGAATAACCGATGTCCAAGCCCGACCTGATGCCGCTGTTGCACCGGATTGCGGACGCGCTCGACCGCCTGGCACCGGCGGCGTTCGTGGCTAACGACCTGGAAGCCGCCGACGCCTTTATCTGGCATGCCGAGCGCGAGTGGCTCGAACCCGTGCCGAGCGTCAATCGGGTCGATATCGGGCTGTTGCGCGGGATCGACCGCGTGCGTGACATCCTGCGCGAGAATACCGAGCGCTTTGCTGCCGGCTTGTCGGCCAACAACGTGCTGCTGTGGGGGGCCCGCGGCACCGGCAAGAGTGCGCTCGTCAAGGCGGTCCACGCTGCGATCAATGAGGCTCGACCTGGAGCTCTGGCGCTGATCGAGATTCACCGTGAAGACATCCCGAGCCTACCGCGGCTGTTGTCGCTGGTGCGCGGCAGCTCGCGGCGCTGCGTGCTGTTCTGCGACGACCTGTCGTTCGACCAGCAGGACACCAGCTACAAATCGCTGAAGGCGGTACTCGAGGGCGGCATCGAGGGCCGGCCGAGCAACGTCGTGCTGTACGCGACATCAAACCGCCGCCATCTAATGGCGCGCGAGATGATCGAGAATGAGCGCTCAACCGCGATCAACCCCGCCGAGGCGCTCGAGGAGAAGGTCTCATTATCGGACCGGTTCGGGCTGTGGCTCGGCTTCCACAATGTCGACCAGGACACCTACCACGCGATCGTGCGCGGCTATGCAGCGCATTACAGGCTGGATGTTCCGGAGGATCGGCTCAAGGCAGAGGCCAACGAATGGTCGATCACCCGCGGCTCGCGCTCGGGCCGCGTCGCCTGGCAATTCATCCAGGATTTGGCCGGGCGTATCGGGAAACCACTGAGCTGAACTAGCCGGCTGACGCAGCCCTGCTCGCGCTCGGGGCCGGCCCAAGGAATTGGCGGGGATCCACTGGCTGCTTGCCGCGACGCAACTCGAAATGCAGTTGCGGCTCAGAGACGCCGCCGCTTGAGCCGACGCGGCCGATCACCTGCCCCGAACCGATCTTGTCGCCCTTCTTGACCAGCAGCTCGTCACAATGGGCATAGGCCGAGATCAGCCCGTCCGGATGCTTGACCAGCACGAGATTGCCGTAGCCGCGTAGCTCGTTGCCAGCATAGGCGACGACCCCGCCCTCGATCGCCCGGATTGGCGCGCCGCGGGCGGCGGCGATGTTGACGCCGTCGTTATGAGCGCCGCCGGCGCCCGAGCCGTAATTCGCCAGAACCCGTCCCTGCACCGGCCAGGAAAAGCGACCGCCATGCATGGTAACCGGCGCGGCATCGGCGTGTTCGACCTCGTCATGCTGGGGTGGAAACATCGCTTTGGCACCAGCCGCGGGGTTCGCGGGCCGAGATGGCCGCTCGCCCTCGCGCGCAACTTCGGCCGCTACGGCCGCGGCTGCGGGCGATGCGGGCGGCGGCGCGGCAGCCAGTTTGGCCGGCGCCGGACCGTCGAGCGGAATGACATCGGACGAGCGCCCGACGGGCAAGTACTCGGGACGGGACGGCGGCACCGCCGCGACACGCTCGCTCACCGTTTCCTGCGGTCCGCCGCCGCCCGGGATCAGCAGCCGTGTGCCGGCCGCGAGCTTATACGGCGGCTTCAGGTGGTTCGCCGCGATGATCTCTTGCTCCGGCACATGATAGGAATGAGCAATGCCGCCGAGGCTCTGCCCCGGCCGTACGGTGACGTAGTTTGCCCCGCGTGGCGCGGGCTGGTATCGCGACGGCGGCCGATCGGATTTCGTCCCCGCGACGTCTCTGGCGCCGATTGGAGCACCCCTGATCTCAACCGGTGCCGGCGCGAGCGGCCCGGAGCCGGCGCATGACGTCAGAGCGGCGGCGCAGCTACACGCCACCGCGACACGGCTCACGCCGCGCCAACCAAATTGGTTGGTCCCCATCCCCCCTCCTTGCGCGCGCCCGACGGGCAAGAGAGCGCGGTCAGTGTAGAGAGGGTGCGGCCAAGCCGAGAAGGGATTCCCCGCGGCGGCAGGAACCGAGGGTCATTGTCGGCCGCGCTTTGGCGCACCAGCCTGTAGACGTCCGAATCGGGCCTTATTCGAACAGCTTTTTCAGCGACGCCAGGACCGGGATGTTGGTCAGGTCGAGATAGATCGGTGTGATCGAGACGCAACCGTCAGCGACCGCGGCGACATCGGTACCGGGCTCGGCCTCACCGGTCTCGCGGGCCGGGCCAATCCAGTAATAGGGCTTCCCGCGCGGGTCGACACCGTCGGTCAGGTTATCGGAGATCGCGCGCTTGCCTTGGTGCGTGACTGCGAAGCCCTTTGCCTCCTTCAACGGCACTCCCGGGAAGTTGATGTTGTAGAGCGTGTGTTCGGGCCAGGGCAGCCGCAGCAGACGCCGGACCACCTCGAGCGCGAAAGCTTCGCTCGTCTCCCAGGGAATCGGCTCGCCGTCGTCATAGTCCTGGCTCAACGCCATCGCCGGGATGCCGAGCAGCGTCGCTTCCATCGCGGCCGCCACGGTGCCGGAATAATTCAGATCTTCGCCGACATTGCCGCCCATATTGATCCCGGACAGCACCAGGTCGGGTGCTTTGTCGCGCAGCAGCCGCCGAACCGCGACGACCACGCAGTCGGTCGGCGTTCCGTCGACGCTGAAGCGTTGGCCGCCCAGTTCGCGCGCCCGAAGCGGCCGCCGCGTCGTCAGAGAATGGCTGGCGCCGCTCTGTTCCTGGTCGGGTGCCACAACCCAGACATCCGAGGTGATCTCGCGGGCGACCTTCTCCAGAAGCTTGATCCCCGGCGACTCGATGCCGTCATCATTCGCAATCAAGATCCGGCATTTATCCGGGATCGACCGTTCAGCCATTCGCCGGCTCTATGATGTCCTGTCCGCCCATATAGGGTTGCAACGCTTCCGGGATCGCGACGGTGCCGTTGTGCCCCTGAAAGTTCTCAAGGATCGCGATCATCG
>DATARH010000158.1:0-5157 GCA_036264235.1 Allostellaceae bacterium | reverse complement strand
CGGGCCCTGGAGGCCGCTTAGGGTCAGCGCGGGATGAACCCGCTGATCGCCCCAAACCTTCGCACCCTTGCGATAGAGCCCGGCATGCGCCGAGCGACCGAACGAGGCGCCCCAACCATATCGGACCAGCCGATCGCCGATATAATTGTCGATCGGGACCAGATGCCAAGCCGCATTTGACGTCGCCACCACCGCCCGAATTTCCGCGGCAAGCTCTGGGGCGACCCGCTCGTCGGCGTCGATTTCGACGATCCAGATGCCGCGGCAGGCCGCTATCCCGGCATGCCGCCGCGGCCCTTCCCGCTCCCAGGTGCCCTCGACGATACGGTCGGTGAATTGAAGCGCGATTTCGCGCGAGCGGTCGCGGCAGCGGTCCAGCACGACGACGATTTCGTCGGCAAAGCCGAGGCACGACAGACACTCGGCAAGCTGCGCCTCCTCGTCATGTGTGACCACCAGCGCCGACAGCAGTGGCGTCGCACTCTGCGCCGCTGACGGCTGTGCCTCTGCGGCAAGGCTCATGCCGCGGCGCTCTCGGCCCGCAGCCACAGCTGCCGCGCGGCGGCCTCGGCGGCGTCGACCGACAAGCTGTCCATCAGTGTGTCGGTGGTCCGATGGTCGAAACCCGGCGGAAACAGAGACTCTCTTGGCAAACTCGTCTCGGCAACCGCGGTGCAGCGGCCCCGGGGCGCGTATTGCGCGACCGGGCTCGGGCCAAACAGGCCAAGTGTCGGGGTGCCGACCGCGGCGGCGATATGCATCAGCCCGGTATCGTTGCCGATAAACAGGCTGCAACGGCGGAGCGCGGCGGCGGCGGTCAGGAGATCGGTGCGGCCGACGAGGTCAATCACCCGGTCCGGCGGGATCGCCGTCAACAGCGGCGACGCCTGTTTGCGCTCATGCGCGGCCGCGAACACCGCGACCCGCGCCGTCGGCAACGGCCCGTCCGGCGCAGTCAGACGCTGCGCCAATTCGGCGAAGCGCTCCGCCCGCCATTGCTTGCCGCGCCAATTGGCGGCCGGGCCAATCGCCAGCACCGGTGCTCCGGTCGGGATCACCACCTCGGCGGCGCGGTCGTGCGGCGGCGCAGTCCACAGACGCGGCGCCGGCGGCGGATCGAGGTCGAACAACCGGGCCAACTGCCGAACGCGGTGCTCGCCATCGTCGCCCTTGCCCATGACCCTACGCTCGCCGGCGTGCAACAGCCAGGCCAGCGCCGAGCCGCGCAGATCGACGACGAGATCCCACCGCCGGGCCGCGACCGTCGCGTACAGCCGTGGCCAGTGCAGCCGCCAACGCTCCTTGTTGACGACGATCAGGCGCTCCAAACCGGGCGCCGCCTCGAAAAGCGGCGCCGCGACGGGGCCGGCGGCGATCGTCAGCCGCGCCTGCGGATGCCGCTCGATAAGGTGGGATAAGAGACCGGTCGACAATACGGCATCGCCGATCCGCGTCGCGGTCACGAACAGGATGTGCATCGGGGAGGCCGGGACGTGCTGCGGGCTGCGGCGGCACTCGGTGCCGGCCGGGAGTGGCGCGTCAGCCGCGGCTTCCCTACATTCATGGGCGGGTTCATCGCCCTGCATTGTAGCGGATTTCGGCCGATGCCGCTGGCCAGCTTCGCCATCCTCGATCAGCGCGGGATCCTGGCCGTGACCGGCCCGGATCGGGTCGGCTTCCTGCAGGGGCTGGTATCGAACGACGTCGCGAAGCTTACCCCGAGCCGCGCCCTCTATGCGGCGCTGCTGACGGCGCAGGGAAAGTACCTGCACGATTTTCCGATGATCGATGTCGGCGACGAACTCCGGCTCGACGGCGAAGCCGAGCGGCTGGGCGATCTGAAGCGGCGGTTGTCGATGTACCGGTTGCGGGCGAAGGTCGCAGTGGAGGAACGGCCGGAACTCGCCGTGGCGGCGGTGTTCGGCCCGGATGCACTCGCAGCCTTCGAGTTGCCGGCGGAGCCAGGTGCGGCGCGCCCGGCCGGCGATGGCATCGCGCTGGTCGACCCGCGACTCGCCGCTCTCGGGGCGCGCTATATCGGGCCACGGGAGACGATCCGGTTGGCATTGGCGGCGCTCGATCTCACCGAAGCGGATTTCGCGACCTATGACCGGCACCGGCTGGCGCTGGGCATTCCCGACGGCAGCCGCGACCTAGTCATCGAGAAATCGATCCTGCTCGAATCCGGCTTCGATGAATTGCACGGCGTCGACTGGCAGAAGGGCTGCTATATCGGGCAGGAGTTGACCGCCCGCACCAAGTACCGCGGCCTGATCAAGAAGCGACTGTTTCCGGTGAAGATCGACGGACCCGCGCCGGCGGCGGGAGATATTGCCACGCTCGACGGCAAGGAAGCCGGTGAGATGCGTTCGAGCCGGGACGGGATCGGCCTGGCGCTGTTGCGGGTGGAGGCGGTGTCGGAAAATCGAGTGCTGTCGGTGGGAAACGCGACGGTGACGCCGTTGCATCCGGATTGGATGCGAGTGGATGAGATGGAAAAGCCCCTCTCCCGCATCGCGGGAGAGGGAGGGGCCAGCGCCGAGGGCGTGGGAGGGTGAGGGTCTCCCGGCGCATGCCCTCACCCGGCCTCGGCTGACGCCTCGGCCACCCTCTCCCGCGGTGCGGGAGAGGGATTCAGTTATCGGCCGCTGTTCAGTTGGTTAAGCTGCTGCTGGATGTCGCGGTATTGCGGCGAGGCTGGGCTGACGCCCTGCTGTTCGAGCGCCCGCTGCTGGCCGATCAGATCGTTGCGGTAGGACTGCATCTGCTGCTGGTTCAGTGGCGACACCGAGGCACCGCTCGGCGCAACGGCGCGCGGCGCATAGGGCGTTAATGCCAGACCGGGATTGGTCAGGATCGGCGACAGCGGTGACGGCGGCGCGGGCACGGGGGTCGGGCTGACCGGCGGCGCCAACGGGGTCGGCGCGGTCTGCGCGTTTGCCGCTGCGATACCGGCGAGAAGGACGAAAAACGCGGTGACGGCGTATTTCATGCGGTCGATGTCCCGGATTCACCGACGAGCTCGGCCTGGGCCGCGGCGAGCCGCGCGATTGGCACCCGATAAGGCGAACACGACACATAATCGAGGCCGATATCGCGGCAGAACTGGATCGAGGCGGGGTCGCCGCCATGCTCGCCGCAGATGCCGAGCTTCAAGTCCGGCCGGCTGGCGCGGCCGCGTTCGGTGGCGATCTTCACCATTTCGCCGACCCCGACGGTATCGAGCGTGACGAACGGGTCGTGCTCGAAAATACCGAGCTTCTGATAAGCGCTGCTGAAGCTCGCCGCATCATCGCGCGAGATGCCATAGGTTGTTTGTGTCAGATCGTTGGTCCCGAAGCTGAAGAATTCGGCGGTCTTGGCGATCTCGCCGGCCATCAGCGCGGCACGCGGCAATTCGATCATCGTGCCGACGCTGTACGGCACCTCGACACCTGCCTTTGCCATCACCTGCTTGCCGACGCGGTCGACCAGCTCCTTCAGGATGTCGAATTCTCGGCGGGTCGCGATCAGTGGGATCATGATCTCCGGCTCGACCGCCTCGCCGGTTTCGTTCATCACCGCCGCCGCCGCCTCGAATATCGCGGCGGCCTGCATCTCGTAAATCTCGGGATAGGTAATGCCGAGCCGGCAGCCGCGATGCCCGAGCATCGGGTTGGCCTCGTGCAAATAATGGGTGCGCTGACGCACCTCGGCGACGGTTTTGCCGGCGGCGCGCGCCAGCTCCTCGAATTCGTCCGATGTCTTCGGCAGAAATTCGTGCAATGGCGGATCGAGCAGCCGGATTGTCACCGGCAGACCGCGCATGATGCGGAACAGCTCGACGAAATCGGCGCGCTGCATCGGCAGCAATTTGGCGAGCGCGGCGCGACGGCCCGGCTCCTCATCGGCCATGATCATCTGACGCATCGGCTCGATGCGATCCGCTTCAAAGAACATATGCTCGGTGCGCGACAAGCCGATGCCCTCGGCGCCGAAATCACGTGCCGCCTGCGCGTCGGCCGGTGTCTCGGCGTTGGTGCGGATGCGCAATTTGCGCAGCGCATCGGCCCAGCCCATCAGCGTCGCGAAATCGCCGGACAATTGCGGCTGGATCGTCGGCACCTCGCCGAGAATGATTTCCCCGGTCGAGCCGTTGAGCGTGATCAGGTCGCCGGCATGGACGAGGTGATTGCGCACCGCCAGGGTGCGGGCTTCGTAGTTGATATTCAATTCGCCCGCGCCCGAGACGCAGGGTCGGCCCATGCCGCGGGCGACGACCGCGGCGTGGCTTGTCATGCCGCCGCGGGTCGTCAGGATGCCCTTCGCGGCATGCATGCCATGGATGTCTTCGGGGCTGGTCTCGATCCGCACCAGGATGACCGCCTCGCCCTTGGCGGCGAGCGACTCCGCCTCGTCGGCCGAGAACACGATCTTGCCGGACGCGGCGCCGGGCGAGGCCGGCAGGCCGTGGCCAAGCACCGTCATCTTCGCCGACGGATCGAGCATCGGGTGCAGTAGCTGGTCGAGCGAATTCGGCTCGATCCGGCGGATCGCCTCCTCCTTGTCGATAACGCCTTCCTCGACCAGCGACACCGCGATTTTCAGCGCCGCCTGCGCGGTGCGCTTGCCGGTGCGCGTCTGCAGCATCCACAATTTGCCGCGCTCGACGGTGAACTCGATGTCCTGCATGTCGCGGTACTTGTCTTCGAGAATGCCGCGGACACGCAGCAGGTCCTTGAATACCGGCGGCATCACCTCTTCCATCGCCGGCAGCTGCGAGCCGCTTGCGGTCTTGCCGGCGATCGTCAAATGCTGCGGCGTGCGGATGCCGGCGACGACATCCTCGCCCTGTGCGTTGACGAGATATTCGCCGTAAAACTCGTTGTCACCGGTCGAGGGGTTGCGGGTGAAGGCAACCCCGGTGGCGCAATCATCGCCTTGGTTGCCGAACACCATCGCCTGCACGGTGACGGCGGTGCCCCATTCCGACGGGATGTTGTGCAGACGGCGATACGTCACCGCGCGCGCATTCATCCACGAACCGAACACCGCCGCGATGGCGCCCCAGAGCTGTTCCTTCACATCCTGCGGGAATGGCTTTTTCGTTTCGGTTTGCACGATGTCCTTGAAGCCGGCGGCGATCGTCTGCCAATCCTCGGCGGTGAGCTCGGTGTC
>DATARH010000151.1:0-2118 GCA_036264235.1 Allostellaceae bacterium | reverse complement strand
ACAAATCGGCGCCGCTGGTTTCTGCGCGGACCTTCACCTCGGAGGCTTTGGCGTACTTGGCGGCGTTGGTCAGTGCTTCGGCCACCAGGTAGTAGGCGGCGACCTCGACCGCATCGGGCAATCGTCGCTCAACAGCAAAGTCAAGGTTGACCGGAACCGGACAGCGGCGCGCAAGCGTCTTCAGCGCCAGGCCGAGGCCGCCCTGCGAGAGGATCGCGGGATGGATTCCGCGGGAGATCTCTTGCAGATCTGTCAACACGTCGGTCACCTCGCCCTCGACGCGCGACAGCTGTTCCTTGAGCGATTGCAGTTCGGGCGGCACAGAGCCCTCGGCCAGGCGCAGTTCGAGTCCCATCGAAACCAGCCTCTGTTGAGCTCCGTCGTGCAGGTCGCGTTCGAACCGGCGCCGGGCGTCATCGGCGGCCGCCACGATCCGCGCGCGTGACGCGATCAGTTCGTCGCGGGTCGCGGCATTCGCGATAGCGGTGACGATCAGATCGGCGAAGTCGCTGAGGCGTGCCTCGGTGTCCGCGGGTAGCGGCCCCGGCTTCGAGGAGACCACGCCGGCCAGTCCCCACACCGTTTCGTTGAAAACGATTGGGACCGCCACCGCGCACCGCACGCCCAGTTCGCGGAAGCCGGCGGCAAGGGCACCGGCGGCGTTGTCGAAGGTATCCATACGAGCGGCCCGCCCGGTGCGCAATATCATTGCCGGTATGTTGTCGCCCTCCAAGGACCAGCGCGAGCCCATGAGGGTTCGCTTCTGAGACTCCGACTCGAAGCGACCGGACACGATCGTTGCCGCACCGTCGGCCTCATAGCGCATCACCCCCGCCATCTCCACATGCAAGCAGAGGGCCACTTCCTCGGCCACCGCGGCGAACACCTCCGCCGGGCTAACCCCCCGCGCAATCAGAGTGGCCACCCGCCGCAACGCCGCCTGGCGCTCGGCCAACGAACCGGCCCGCTCGGCGGCACGATCGGCCGCGGCGGCGCGCGATCTGGCCACGCCGGCGAGGATGCCGGTCAACAGCCCAACCGCCAGAAAAGTCACCACCGCCGTACGGTCCGCCGCCGTATCTAAAGTGATCTCGTACAGGGGCGGGGTATGAAAGTAGTCGAACGCTAGGACGCTGGCCACCGATATCGCCACCGTCAGCCAGAACCTCCAAACACTAGCGATTGCCATTACACCGAACAGATAGACCACCAGCAGCAGGTCCGCGGGGACGACCTGCTTGAGCGGATACAGCACAAGGGTCTCTGCCGCGATCAGAAACGCTGCAACAGCAAGCCCCAGCGCCACCGGCGGAGGCGACGGGCGCAGCAGCAACGACAGAATGCCTGCGGATGCCTGGCGTACTGCGGCCGACCACGTATCGCGGAATGAAGTCAGTGCAGGCATCGACGACACCAGCCCGGCCACGTTAACCGCTTCTGCGACATCACCCAGAAGCTCACATCTATCTCGGCTTTCATGAGGTGAGGCCGAATCACTCAGCATAGCCCGCCGAGCTACACCCGACTCGATGGTCCCCTGAGTGCCGGCCTGCTGCGAACGCCCTCGGCCAGGTTGCCAGGCTTTATATGATTGTTGGGCATTGACAAGTGTCGTGCGACGTTTGGCGGCTGAATACATCAAGTACGGTGCGCGCGGACAGTGCGGCGTAATTGGAGCGAGCGCTATGTACATACGCGAAAGCGGGGCGGGCGCCGCGTTGCTGAGCGCTCGCGGATTCACGGACCCGTCCGGTCATTGGGTGTGATGGCGTGGAGCCCCCCGGCTCCGGTGGGGCCAGCGTTCGGCCCGCCCGCCCCCCGATGCACAAGTCGAAATTCGCCCCCCGCGGCCCGCTGCGAATTCACCGGGAGCCGCGATGCGATCCGGACTGACCGCACGACTGCTGGTGGCGGGCGGGGTACTCGTAGTCATCGTGCTCGGTGCGTTCATCTCCCTGCTGTTGGCGATGTCCGATGCCGAAAGCTCCCGAAATATCCTCGTGAACTCCCAGGCGGAGCTCAGCATTGCCCGCGAAATACGCAATCTTCTCATCGACATGGAGTCGGGGCAGCGCGGCTTCGTCATCACCGGGGATGAGCGCGTCCTCGAGCCATGGG
>DATARH010000146.1:0-4526 GCA_036264235.1 Allostellaceae bacterium | reverse complement strand
CACGACGATCGCGGCGAGGAACGGGCGGCGGTCGCCGACCACCATCGCCTGGGCGATCTCCGGCGCCAGCGTCAATTCGCCCTCGACCCGCGCCGGCGAGATCATGTCGCCGCCGGAATTCTTGATGAAGTCGCGCTTCCGGTCGGTGATGCGCAGATAGCCGTCGGGGTCGAGCCGGCCGATATCGCCGGTGTGCAGCCAGCCATCGGTCAGGGCGCGCGCGGTCGCCTCGGGATCGTTCCAATAGCCCTTCATCACATTGTCGCCGCGCACCAGGATTTCGCCGTCCTCGGCGATCCTGACCTCGACGCCATCGAGCGCCGGGCCGACCGTGTCGATCCGCACCCGCGGCGGCGGGTTGCAGCAGATGACCGGCGCCGCCTCGGTCTGGCCGTAGCCCTGCAGGAGGCGCACCCCGAGCGCCAGGAAAAAGCTGCCGATCGCCGGGTTGAGCGGCGCCCCGCCGGAGATCATCGCCTTCAGCCGGCCGCCGAAGCGGGCCCGCACCTTGTCGCGCACCAGCCTGTCGAGCAGCGGGTCGAACAGCCGCTCGCGAAACGACACCGGCTCGTCGGCGAGCCGCTTGCGGCCGATCGCGACCGCCTTCTCGAACAGCGTCCGCTTCGGCCCGCGCTCGCGCTCCATCTGGCGCGCGATGCGCTGGTGCATCGTCTCGTAGAGCCGCGGCACCGCGGTCATGATCGTCGGTCGCACCTCGACGAGGTTGGCTGCGAGCGTCTCGGCACCCTCGGCGAAGTAAATTTCCGCGCCGATCGAGATCGGGAAGAACATGCCGGCGGTGTGCTCGTAGGAATGCGACATCGGCAAGAACGACAGGAACACCTCGTCGCCGAGGCCGAGCGTCTCAAGCAGGCGATAGGCGCCGTGGCAATTGGCGATGATGTTGCGGTGGCTCAGCATCACCCCCTTCGGCACACCGCCGGTGCCCGAGGTGTAGATCAGGCAGGCGGTGTCGTCGGGCTTCAGCGCCGCGATGCGGGCGACCAAATCGTCGGGCTGCGCGGCGCCGAGCACCAGCGTCTCGTCCCAATGCCGCACCGGCACCGGGCTTGGTGCTTCGGTGGCCGCCTCGGGCAGCTGGTCGATCGCGATCACATGGCGCACGCTCGGCACCTGCGCCCCCGCGGCGATCGCCCGCGCCGCCAGGGTCGGGGTCGAGACGATGACCGCGCGGGCGCCGCTGTTGCCGAAGATGTGGCGGTGGTCCTCGACCGTGTTCGTCACATAGGCCGGCACCGTCACGCCGCCGGCCGCCATGATCGCGAGGTCGGCGATCACCCATTCCGGTCGGTTTTCGGAGACGAGGGCCACCCGGTCGCCGGGCTCGATGCCGAGCGCGACCAGCGCCCGCGCCAACCGGCTGACTCCGTGGGCCGCGTGCGTCCAGCTCAACGGCCGGTAGGCGCCATCGTGCTTCGCCCACAGGAACGGCCGCTCGCCGCGCTCCTCGGCGCGGTCGAAGAACATCCCCGGCAGGCTGCGAAAGGTTCCGTAATCCATACGCGATTTCCCCGTGTCCTCAAGGCGCCGGCGACCGCGTCTGGCGCGACCGCCCGTTCCCCCCATATTGGCCATCATAGCGGAATTGGCCGGTCGAGGGAGCGATGCTTCGAATGGACAAGGCTGAGGCAGGGGCGGCGCCGGCGAATCTCGGGCCGCTGCCCGAATGGGACCTTTCCGACCTCTACCCCGGCCGCGACAGCCCGGAGCTGGCCCGCGACCTCGCCTCGCTCGGGACGCACGCCGATGCGTTCCGCGATAAATACCAGGGCCGGCTTGCGGCGCTGTCCGGCGCCGAGCTCGGGGCCGCGATCGCCGAATATGAGCGGCTGCAGGAGATCGCCGGCCGCATCCTCAGCTACGCCGATCTGTTGCGCGCCGGCAATGTCGCCGATGTCGAGATCGGCCGCTTCGCCCAGACGATGCAGGAGAAGATCAACGCGATCTCGACCGAGCTGTTGTTCTTCACGCTGGAGCTGAACCGGCTCGACGATGCCGATCTCGAAGCCAAAGCCGCCGACCCGGCGCTGGCGCATTACCGGCCATGGCTGCGCGACGTGCGCGCCTTCCGGCCGCATCAGCTGTCGGACGATCTCGAAAAGCTGCTGCACGAGAAATCGGTCGCCGGGCGCAGCGCCTGGGTGCGCCTCTTCGACGAGACGATCGCGGCGCTGCGCTTCCCGTTCCGCGGCCGCGAGCTGACCGAGCCCGAGATCATGCACCTGATGTCGGACCGCGACGGCGCGGTGCGCAAGGAGGCGGCGCTGTCGATCGGCGAGGTGCTCGGCAACAACGCGCGGCTGTTCTCGCTGGTGACCAACACGCTCGCCAAGGACAAGGAGGTCGAGGACCGCTGGCGGCAATTCCCACGGCCGATCTCGTCGCGCAACCTGTCGAACTATGTCGAGGACGATGTCGTCGACGCGCTGATCGCGGCGGTGCGCGCCGGCTACCCCGATCTGTCGCACCGCTATTACCGGCTGAAGGCGCGCTGGTTCGGCGTCGAGGAACTGCCGTTCTGGGACCGCAACGCGCCGCTCCCGGAGGATGACGACCGCACGATCCCGTGGCCCGAGGCCGAGCGCACCGTGCTGTCGGCCTATCGCGCGTTCTCGCCGGAGATGGCGGCGGTCGGCGAGCGGTTCTTCACCTCGCGCTGGATCGACGCGCCGGTGCGGCCGGGTAAGGCGCCGGGCGCCTTCGCGCATCCGACGGTGCCGGCGGCGCACCCGTATCTCTTGCTGAACTACCAGGGCAAGGTGCGCGACGTGATGACCCTGGCGCATGAATTGGGGCACGGCGTGCACCAGGTGCTGGCGGCGGGGCAGGGGCCGCTGATGTCGGACACGCCGCTGACGCTGGCCGAGACCGCCTCGGTGTTCGGCGAAATGCTGACCTTCCGGGCGCTGCTGGCGCGCGAGACCGATCCGGCGAAGCGCAAGATCATGCTCGCCGGCAAGGTCGAGGACATGCTCAACACGGTGGTGCGCCAGATCGCGTTTGTCACCTTCGAGATGCGCGTGCATGACGAGCGGCGCGAGGCCGAATTGACACCCGACCGCATCGCCGAAATCTGGCTCGAAGTGCAGCGCGAGAGCCTGGGGCCGGCGATCCGCTTCGACGATGCCTACCGCTTCTACTGGAGCTACATCCCGCACTTCATCCACACGCCGTTCTATGTGTACGCATACGCCTTCGGTGACTGTCTGGTGAACTCGCTCTATGCGGTCTACGAGGATGCGCATCAAGGGTTCGCCGAGCGCTATCTACAGATGCTGCGCGCCGGCGGCACCTTGCGTCACCGCGAATTGCTGGCGCCGTTCGGGCTAGATGCCGCCGACCCCTCCTTTTGGTCGAAAGGGCTCGGCGTGATCCGCGGCTTCATCGACGAACTAGAAGCGATCGGCTGAGGCGCCATCATCGTATCGTAGGGCGGGTGAAGCGCAGCGAAACCCGCCGTCTGCGGCGCGAATCAAATGGCGGGTTGCGCTGCGCTCCACCCGCCCTACGGCGACAGCCGAATAGGCCGGCACGCGTCGTGCGGACTCTTTACCGAGGATAAAGAACCGGCAGATATAACTTGCCCGGCTCGGCTTTAGCGGAGAGAAGGCATGCGGGTCGCGGTGCACACGATTTTTGCCGCCGATCGGCGGGAACAGCTCGCCTCGGTGCTGGAGCGGGTGCACGGCGCGTTCCTCGCCGCCGGGGTCGGCGAACCGGCCGTGCAATTCGCATTCGCCGACTCGATGATCACGAGTTTCTCCTCCGTCGAGCGTGCGCTGAAGCGGTTTCCGGAGCTGGAGCGGTTCACCACGACCGTCGCACCCGTCGAAACCGGCATTCCGATCGCCCAACCGACGCGGCAGATCGGCAACCATGTCGGGTCGCCGGCCGCCGGCGAGCAGGTCCCGTTCGCGACGCTGCTCGGTGTCGCTGCCGGAGTGCCGCGCTCGTTTCCGTTCCACAATATCAGCATCCGCTTCGCTCATCCGGCATTCGGCATTCCGCCGACGCCGGCGGATACCGATCCGCGCCGCTTCAACGTCCAGGACCGCATGCGCTTGCTGTCGTCGCTAGGCCTGGTGCCCGGCGTGATCGTCGGCGATTCGTGGTGGGTCAACCATCGGCAGCGCAATCTCTCGGCGTTGACCATCGTCGACGCCGATCTGGGCAAGAAAAAGCTGCCGCCGCTGCCGGAGAGCGTCGCCGCGGTGCTGCAGGCCTGCGGCAAGATCAAGAAGACGACGCAGGTGCCGTTGCCCGATGCCGCGCCGGCGCGGGCAGCAGCGGACGACGCGGCGCCGCAGCCGACCGCGGCGGGCCCGAGCCCGGAGCAGCTGATCGCGGTGAATGCCGTCATCGCTGAAATCAAACAGAATTTCGCAGCAATCCTCGACCGGGCGGCGCCGCCGCACGACTTGCCCGACCCGCGCGAGGTGCTTCGGGAGTCGGCCGGGCAGCGCGCCGGCCCACTGAAGCCGGCTCTGGAAGAGGCGTTCGGCCCG
>DATARH010000079.1:0-1963 GCA_036264235.1 Allostellaceae bacterium | reverse complement strand
GAACTATGAAGGTGACGGGAAGGATTACGAGTTCTCACGCCGGTCGATGCTGGAGCATTGGCAGGCCGGTTACGCCGACATGACCCGCACTCTCCAGGACCCACGGTGGGTCGCCCGCGAGCGTAGCGCTCGTGGTGTCCGTGTGTTCGACCTCACTCCAGATCCTGTTTCGGAAGCGACGGCACCATGTGGGTGAAGATGTCAAACGCCAGGCACAACCTACGCGATCATGCCGCCGTGGTTGCGCTCGAGCGCATCGAGGAGCAATACGGCAAGGTGCGCCGAGTGTGGCTGATGAACCGCGGCGTGCCGACCGAGGAAGTGCTCGCCGAGATGCGCGCGGCCGATCCGCCAGTGCATTATCTGCTGGGCATGCCCAAGGGTCGCTTGACGCGTTTGGAAAAGCATCTGGTCGCCAAACCGTGGCAAGAGGCGCGGCCCGGCGTGCAGAGCCTGCCCCCGGGCAGAGCACGGGGCCACGCCCCGGGATCAGACCCGGGGGGACTAGTGTGCCGTCTCTGAAATGGCGTTACTTGGTGGCAGGAGCGCGGCGAGCGAGCGCCTGTCTGGCAGCATCGATCTTGCGCAGGATGTCTTCGCCCTTGGCTTTCCAAACTTGGCTTTCCAAACATAGCGCTGAGGATTTTCGTTGCGCGCAGCGAGGAAAGCAATGATCGCATCGGCCAGTTCTCGGGTCGAGGCAAAGCTCTTCTCGGTAATGAACTCGGTGAGGTCGCGGAAGAAGCGCTCGACCAAATTCATCCAGGAGGACGAGGTCGGCGTGTAATGCATGTGAAAGCGGGTGTGGCGGTCGAGCCATCGGGTGACCGCGGGATGCTTATGGGTGGCGTAATTATCGGCGATGATGTGGATGGCGAGATCGCCCGGGGTTTCCTCATCGATGGTTTTGAGAAAAGCGAGCCACTCCTGATGGCGGTGGCGCGGCGCCAAACGGGTGATCAGCTTGCCCTCGAGGTAATTGAGCGCGGCAAACAGCGTCAGTGTGCCATGTCGCACGTAATCGTGGGTCTTGGTGCGGATGTGGCCGATCCCCAGCGGCAACCCCGGTTGCGTGCGCTCCAGCGCCTGGCATTGTGATTTCTCGTCGCAGCACAGCACCAGCGCCTTGTCCGGCGGGTTAAGATAAAGCCCGATGACATCCCAGAACTTCTCTTCAAAGCGCTGGTCGTTCGATAGTTTGAAGGTACGCGAGAGATGCGGCTGATCTCATTGGCCGTCCACAGGCGCTACACGCTGGCCGGCGAGATCCCGGCGGCGCGGGCCATCGTGCGGCAGCTCCACCGCCCCAGATGGGGCGGCGGCGTCACCGCTTGCTCCACCACCTGCTGCACCGCCGTCTGCGGCAGCCACGGCTTGCGCCCGCGCCCGGCACGATCGGTCAACCCGTCCAGCCGGTGCAGCGCAAACCGCCCGACCCAGCGGTTCACCGCGACGCGTGAGATCCCCAGCTGCTCGGCGATGCGCTGTTGGGTTAGACCTTGCGCACTCAACACGATGATCTCAGCTCGCCGGCGATCACGCACCGATACCGTGGTCGCGCGAGCCCGGCGGCTCAGCTCCTCAGCTTCTTCCGCAGCTAACTCGATCTTTTGACGAGCCATAACCAAATCCCCCCAAACCGGCCCGCCGATCAATACCATGAGCACCCAATCTTGTAACGCTATTTTAGAAACGGCACACTAGTGTCGTCCTAGACGGCCAGCTCGCTGGATGCTGCGCTGGGCGGGGGCCGGATGAGACAATTCTGAGACAGGCAATTGGCTGAACGCCAGCTGCCTGTTCAGGTTAGCCGACCCTCGCCGGGAGGCACCGCAACGGGCGAGAGGTGCCGATTCCGGACATTCGGCAGGCGGCTATCGACGTTGACCCGCCCGAAGGTCGAGTGCCGGCGCTAGTGATACTCGACAGGCGGCGCATCGGACGGAATGTCCTAACCGACTTG
>DATARH010000008.1:0-53910 GCA_036264235.1 Allostellaceae bacterium | reverse complement strand
GGCCGCCGAATACTCCCTTGAACCGGGACAAAAGGTCGTCGGCAAGCCGGTCCGCTATACCGTCAAGCCCGGCGAGGTCTTCGGCGACATCGCCCGGCAATTCGATATCGGCTACACCGAACTGGTCACCGCCAATCCGGGGGTCAATCCGTGGGTTCCGGGTGTCGGCCGCACGCTCACGATCCCGACCACGCATGTGCTGCCCGACGGACCTCGCCAGGGCATCGTGATCAATCTGGCGCAGTGGCGGCTGTTCTACTTCCCGCCCGGCGGCGACCGGGTCGAAACCTTCCCGATCACGATCGGCTTTATAGGCAAGAACACGCCGGTCGGCGCGACCCGGATCGTCTCCAAAGAACCGAACCCGACCTGGTATCCGCCGGCCTCGATCCGCGCCGAGGAGCCGGAACTGCCTGCGGCGGTCCCGCCCGGGCCGGACAATCCGCTCGGCGCCTATGCCATGCATCTCGGCTGGAAGAATTACCTGCTGCACGGCACCAACAAGCCCGACAGCATCGGACGCGCCGTCAGCCACGGTTGCATGCGGCTGTACCCGGAGGACGTCGAGAAGCTGTTCGGTGAGGTCGGGGTCGGCACGAGCGTACGAACGGTCCAGGCGCCGGCGACCGCAGGCTGGCAGGGCGACGGGCTGTACGTGCAGGTCTATCCCAGCAAGAGTCAGACCGAAGAGATCGACACGATGCAGCCGGTGACCCCGGATCCGGCGGACGGTGTCGACACGGTGGTGCGGGGCGCGGCCGGCAACTACGCCGAACTGGTCGATTGGAGCGCGGTGCGCAGAGCCGCGCGGGAGCGCACCGGCATCGCGGTAAAGATCGCGGACCGGTCTGGCGCCGGGATCGCAGAATCCCGGAACGACGACAGCGTGCCGCAGCGCTACGGCCGAGATTATGTGGCGGGGGCGCGGGACGAAAGCCCGGTATCCCGATATGAGGGCTCGACGTCGCGCTACGAGAGCTCGGCCCCTCGATATGACAGCCGCGCCTACGGATATTATGGCCCGGGCTATGGCTCGGTCGTGCAGGACCGCAACCCGGCATCACCGAGGTTCGATCCGGCGACCCAGTATTACCGTCCGGGCTACGGCTCTGCTCCAGGCGATGCCGCCGACGCGGACTACGACGATCAGCCGGCGCCGCTGCAGATGCCACCCTCGCATTACAGCCGCTAGATTGGTCTAGCGCAGCCCCGGCAACACCTCGGCCCCGAACAGCTCGACCGTCTGCACCGGATCGGCGGCGAGGCTGACCGTGAACATCACCCGCCGCAGCCCGGCCGCGCGCGCCGCCAGGAGCTGTTCGCGGCACTCCTCGGGCGTACCGTAAACCGCGAAACGGCCGGCCAGGTAGTCGAACAGGCCAAGCTCTTCGACCAGCGCGGCGTCGGCCTCGCCGGGCCTGGTGCTGTAGCGTCGCCGCAATTCGGCGATCGCTCCGTGCAGACGCTGCGGCACGTCGCGCGCCGCTAGATCGCCGCGCAAGACGTAGCCGGCGGCCATGAAGGCGAGGATCGCCCCGATCCGCTGCCGCGACGCCGCGCCGTCGCGATTGCAGTCGAGCGCCGCAATTTGCCAGATCTCCACGGCATCGGGGTCGCGGCCGGCCACAGTGGACGCGGCGCGCACCGCTGCCTCCGATCGGGCGATCGTCTCGCCGGCGATGCCGAAATTGACGAAGGCCCCGTCGGCGGCGCGTCCGGCCGCGGCGAGCGCCTTCGGCCCCGAGGTCGACAGGAACACCGGGCAAGGCCGCTTGATCCAGGGCAGATGCGCTTCCCCGCCCTGCCATTGCGCCGGCCGGCCGGACAGCAGCGCGCGGATGGCCATGGCGCCTGCTTCGAGCTCGCCGACGCTGCCGATGCCGAGCCCGAGATTGCGGGTGCCGCTGTGACCGGTGCCGATCCCGAGTACCACCCGCCCCGGCGCCAGCAGATCGAGCGAAGCCGCCGCCGCCGCCGAGACCGCCGGATGGCGCGACGCCAGGTTGGTGACGCATTGCGCGATGCGCGGCCGGCTCGTGCATTGCGCCAGCAGCGTCGCCGCGACCCACGGGTCCATCGCGTTGCCCGGCGTATCAGCGACCCCGATCATGTCGTAGCCGCAGCGCTCGGCCGTCTCGCCCATTCGCCGGACCAGCTCCGGTGTGAACGGCCAGAAGAAAAATCCGACCTGCATGCCGCCTCGTTTGCGCCGCGCCAGAATTTTCGTCCGGGCTTCCGTCGGGACGACGATGAGATAGGATCAGGGAAATCGATCTGAGGAGGAAGCCATGCCGGTCGCCAAGGTACGCGGTGTCGATATCGTCTACGAAATCCTCGGCGACCGCGGCCCCTTTGTCGCGCTGCAGCCGGGCGGTCGCCGCGGCGGCGTCTCGGTGCGCGGCTTGGCCGAGAAGATCGCCGAAGCCGGCAATCGCGTCGTCGTTTATGACCGGCGCAACACCGGCGCCTCCGGCGTGGCGATCGAGGGCGAGTCCGAGAACGATGTCTGGGCCGAGGATTTGCACGAGCTCTTGGCGCAGCTCGACGCGTTGCCGGCCTATATCGGCGGCAGCTCGTCGGGCTGCCGGTTGGCGATGGTCCTTGCGTTGCGCCGGCCCGAGGATGTCCGCGGCTTGTTGCTGTGGCGGGTGACCGGCGGCGCCTATGCCGCCGAGCGGCTGTGCAATCAGTACTACACCTCGCATATCGAGGCGGCGCGGCAGGGTGGCATGGCTGCGGTCTGCGCGATGGAGCACTGGACCGAGGTCATCAAGGCGAACCCGGCGAGCCGCGCCGCGCTGATGGCGATGGAGCCGCAGGATTTCATCGCCCGGGTGGACCGCTGGCGGAAAAGCTTCCTTGCCGGCACCGATCATCCGGTGATCGGGGTCAGCCCGGCGCAGCTGCGCTCGATGACGATGCCGGCCTGCATCGCACCCGGGAACGACCGGGTTCATCCGCGCTTGCCCGGCCAGGTCGCGCACCGGCTGATGCCGAACGCCGAGTATCGCGAGGTCTTGGCCGAAGATCGCATGGACCTCGATGTCGCCTTTGAGGATTGGGAGGCGAAGGAGGGACTCTTGGCCGCGATCTTTATCGACTTCCTGCGCCGACAGCGTTAACCGCCCATTCGTCGGACCGTCATAGAATCGCCATTGCTGGCGGTGCGTAATCGGCGGCGAACACGATGGCCGCCGCTGCTGTTTCCCTCTGGTTGGGGCGGCGCGATGGTGGATCGGCGCCGATCTTGTTAAAAGACGCCGCCCCCGCCCGTGGGACTCGGTCCGGGGGCAGCAAGATGGAGAGCGCGGTGCGGGTCGCGACGGTCGAGCGCAACACCAAGGAGACGCGAATCAAGGGCCGCGTCGACCTCGACGGCACCGGCGCGGCCGAGATTGCGACCGGGATCGGCTTTCTCGACCACATGATCGAGCAATTGGCCAAGCACAGCCTGATCGATATTTCGCTGAAGGCGAAGGGCGACCTGCATATCGACTTCCACCACACGACCGAAGACAGCGGCTATGTGATCGGCGAGGCGGTGTCGAAGGCGCTCGGCGACCGCGCCGGCATCCAGCGCTACGGCTCGGCGATGATCCCGTTCGACGAGACGCTGACCCGGGTCAGCCTCGACGCCTCGAACCGGCCCTACCTCGTCTGGAAGGTCGCGCTGTCCCGGCCGAAGCTCGGCGAGATGGACACCGAGTTGTTCAAGGAGTGGTTCCAGGCCTTTGCGCAATCGGCCGGCATGACCCTGCACGTCGAAAACCTGTACGGCGAGAACAACCATCACATCGTCGAATCCTGCTTCAAGGGGCTGGCACGCGCCTTGCGGCAGGCGGTAGAGGTCGATCCCCGACGCGGCGGCTCGGTGCCGTCGACCAAGGGTACTCTCGGCGGCAGCATCGCATGAGCATCGCGATCGTCGATTACGGCTCCGGCAATCTGTGCTCCGCGGCAAAGGCGTTCGAGCGCGCCGCCGCCGAGACCGGAGTTACCGACCCGGTCGTGGTCACCAGCCGGCCGGACGAGGTCGCCACCGCCGAGCGCATCGTCTTGCCGGGGGTCGGCGCTTTTGCCGATTGCCGGCGCGGCGTCGCGGCGATACCGGGCCTCGAAGACGCGCTCGTCGAGGCGGTGATCGCCCGTGGCCGGCCGTTTCTCGGCATCTGCGTCGGCATGCAGCTGATGGCCGATTACGGCCGCGAATTCGAGACCGTCGAAGGCCTCGGCTGGATTCGGGGTGACATTATTGTGATCGACCCGTCCGACCCGGCGCTGAAGGTACCGCATATGGGCTGGAACGAGCTGGAGCCGCGCGGTGAACACCCGGTGCTCGAAGGGCTGGCGTCTGGGACGCATGTCTATTTCGTCCACAGCTATCAATTCCGGGTCGGCGACGATGCCGACCTGCTGGCCGCGGCCGATTACGGCGGACCGGTTGTCGCGGCCGTCGGTCGCGACAATCTGTTTGGGACGCAGTTTCATCCCGAAAAGAGCCAGGCGGCCGGATTGCGGCTGATCGCGAATTTTTTGCAGTGGCGGCCATGAGCGAGACGCGTATCGCGGCCAAGGTCAGGATCGAGCGCCTGACCCAATATTCCGGCACCGATCTCGACGATCTGTGCGACGCGACCGAGGCGGCCATCGTCGAAGGCGGCGGTTTCGGCTGGCTCAAGCCGCCGCCGCGGCACATTCTCGAGAACTACTGGAAGGGCATGCTGCTGATCCCCGACCGGCGCCTCGTCGTCGGCCGGCTGGAGGGCGTGATCTGCGGTTCGGCACAATTGTCCCGGGCGCCGCGCAACAACGAAGCGCAGGCAATGGCGGGCACGCTGAGCGCCGCGTTCGTCGCGCCCTGGGCCCGCGGTCACGGCATCGGGCGCAAGATCATCGACGAAGTGGAGCAGTTGGCACGAGAGCTCGGGCTGCTCGTGCTTAATCTCGATTTGCGCGACACCCAGCGCGCCGCGATCCACGTCTATGAGAGCATGGGGTATCGGCGCTGGGGCAGCCATCCGTTCTATGCTTTTGTCGAGGATCGATTCGTTCCGGGCCACTACTACTTCAAGCGCCTCGACGGGCGCCCGGCCTAGTCCCGTGATCCTGTTCCCGGCCATCGACCTGAAGGGCGGTGCTTGCGTCCGCCTACTGCGCGGCGACATGGCGACCGCCACGGTGTTCAACACCGATCCGGCGGCGCAGGCGCGCGCCTTTGCGGCGATGGGGTTCGAGTGGCTGCATGTCGTCGATCTCGACGGCGCCTTTGCCGGGCGCTCGGTCAATGGCGACGCGGTGCATGCGATCCGCGAGGCGGTGGGTCTGAAAATCCAACTAGGCGGCGGCATTCGCGGCCGGGCAGGGATCGATTACTGGCTCGATCTTGGCATCGACCGCATCGTGCTCGGCACTGCCGCTTTGCATGATCCGCATCTGGTGCACCGAGCCGCGGCGGATCATCCCGGCCGGATCGTCGTCAGCATCGATGCGCGGGACGGCAAGGTCGCCGTCGATGGCTGGGCCAACACCAGCGAGATCGGCGTCGTCGAACTCGCCCATCGCTTCGCCGATGCCGGGGTCTCCGCGATCACCTACACCGACATCTCGCGCGACGGCGCGCTGGTCGGCGTCGATGCCGAGGCGATCGGCGCGCTCGCCCGCGAGGTCGCGCTGCCGCTAATCGCTTCGGGCGGCGTCGCGAGCCTCGATGACTTGGCGGCGCTGAAGGCGCGCGAGTCTCACGGCATCGCCGGCGTGATCTGTGGCCGCGCGCTGTACGATGGCCGCATCGACGCCGCCGCCGCCTTGCGGCTACTGGCGAAGGACCGGACATGCTGAAGATGCGGGTGATCCCGTGTCTCGACGTCAAGGACGGGCGCGTCGTCAAGGGCGTCAACTTCGTCGATCTGACCGATGCCGGTGACCCGGTCGAGCAGGCGCGGATCTATGACCGCGAGGGCGCCGACGAGCTTTGCTTTCTCGACATCACCGCCAGTCATGAAGGCCGCGACACCCTCTACGACGTGGTCCGCCGCACCGCCGAGCAATGCTTTATGCCGCTGACCGTCGGCGGCGGCGTGCGCACGGTCGACGACATCCGCAAGCTGCTATTGGCGGGCGCCGATAAGGTGTCGATCAACACCGCCGCCGTGGCGCGACCCGAATTCGTCCGCGAAGGCGCGGAGAAATTCGGCAGCCAATGCATCGTCGCCGCGATCGATGCCAAGGCGGTCAAGCCGGGCAAGTGGGAGATCTTTACCCATGGTGGACGGCGCCCGACCGGGCTCGACGCAATCGAATGGGCCTGCCGCCTCGTCGATTATGGTGCCGGCGAGATCCTGCTGACCTCGATGGACCGCGACGGCACCAAGGCTGGGTTCGACATCCCGCTGACCCGCGCGATCGCCGATGCGGTGCGGGTGCCGGTGATCGCTTCGGGCGGGGTTGGCACCCTCGACCACCTCGTCGAAGGCATTCGAGACGGGCATGCGACCGCGGTGCTCGCCGCCTCGATCTTCCATTTCGGCACCTTCCGCATCGGCGACGCGAAGGCACACCTCGCCCGCTGCGGCGTCCCGGTGCGGCTGTAGCCATGTCCGACGAGCTCGGCGCCGCGCTGGCGCGTTTGTGGCAGGTCATCGACAGCCGCCGCAATGCCGATCCCTCGATCTCCTATACCGCGAAATTGCTGGCGCGCGGCCGCTCCAAGGTCGCCCAGAAGCTCGGCGAAGAGGCGGTCGAGGCAGTGATCGAAGGCGTCACTGGCGACCGCGGCGCGCTGACCCGCGAAAGCGCCGATCTGCTCTATCATCTCCTGGTCCTATGGGCCGCGACCGGCCTCACACCGGATGAGATCGCCGCCGAATTGACCCGACGCGAAGGGATTTCGGGCATTGCCGAAAAGAAGGGCCGCGCCGCGCCCTAAGCGCCCTCGCGCGGAACCGGCGATTCCGCGGGCTCGTTTCCTGGGAAATCCCTTTCATCCCGGGAGCATCCAATGGAAACCGATCTGCGCGCACGGCCGACGGCCGGTCCGCTCGAAGCCGACGAAACCAATCGGCTGATCTCGTCCGAGAAGGTCGATGGCACCGCCGTTTACAATCCGGCCGGCGAGCGGCTTGGCACGATCCACCATCTGATGATCGACAAATACACCGGCCAGGTCGCCTATGCGGTGATGTCGTTCGGCGGCTTTCTCGGGATCGGCGAGAGCTATCATCCGTTGCCGTGGCGGCGGCTGAGCTATCAGACCAAGCTCGGCGGCTATGTCGTCGAGATCGACGCCCGGGTCCTCGAGAAGGCGCCGCGCTATACCGCCAGCGATCAGCCCGATTGGTCCGATCCCGGCTATCGCGACCGCGTCGACCAATACTGGATGGTGCCTTCGGTCTAGCGGGGCTCATTCAGCCGCCGTCGTTGCTGTCGGGATCGTCGCCCTCGGGGCTGCTGAGCAGGAGATGCGTCGGGAAGCCTCCGGCGACCAGCGCGTCGATGATCGTGTCGACGTGCCGCCGATTCTGTGTCTCGATCACGACATCGAGTTCGGCGCGTTTGACGGAGGTGTCGTGGAACAGCCGCTGATGGTGCACCTCGACAATGTTGGCGCCTTGGCCGCCGATGATCGCGGCGACCTTCGACAGCACGCCGGGCAGATCCGGCAGTTCGGCGCGCAGCCGCACCAGCCGGCCGCCGCGCACCAAGCCGCGCATTAGGAGCGAGGCGAGCAGCCGCGCGTCGATATTGCCGCCGGTCACCACGATGCCGACGCGGCGGCCGCGGAACGGTCCGGGGTCGGCCAGCAGTGCCGCGACGCCGGCGGCGCCGGCGCCCTCGACCACGACGCGCTGCCGCTCGATCAAGAGCTCGACCGCGCTTTCCAGCTCCGCCTCGGAGACCAGCCGCACATGGCGCACCAGCGCCTCGACGATCTTGCCGGTCAGCTTGCCCGGTTCCTTGACGGCGATGCCTTCGGCGAGGGTCGCGCCTTCGGCCGGCGCGCCCGGCGGCTCGCCGTGCAGAATCCGGTACATCGACGGGTAGAGCGACGACTGCACCCCGACGATCTCGATCTGCGGCTTCAGCGCCTTAGCGGCGACCGCGATGCCGGAGATCAGGCCGCCACCACCGATCGGCACGAACAGCGTATCGAGATCGGGGCAGTCGGCGAGCAGTTCGAGGGCGATTGTGCCTTGTCCGGCAATGACCGCGGCATCGTCGTAAGGGTGCACCAGCGTAAAACCGCGTTCGGTGGCGAGCGCGTCGGCGGCGCGGCGGGCCTCGGCGAGGCCGGCACCCTTGAGCACGACCTTGGCGCCGAGCGCCTCGGTGCGGTCGATTTTGGTGAAGGGCGTGCCTTCCGGCATCACGATTGTGGCCGGAATGCCGAGCCGACGGGCGTGGTAAGCGACACCCTGGGCGTGGTTGCCGGCCGACATCGCGACGACGCCCGCCTTGCGTTGTGCCTCATCGAGGCTCAGCAATTTGTTCAGCGCGCCGCGTTCCTTGAAGGAGCCGGTTGGCTGTAGCGATTCGAGCTTCAGGTACACCTCGCAGCCGGCCATGTCGGACAGCACGGCGGCGCGCAAAATCGGGCTTCTCGGCACCGCGCCAGCGATTGCCTCGGCGGCGCGGCGGACATCGTCGATCGAAACGGGCAGCGCGCTCATCGGCTCGGCACCAGGGTCAGGGTTGCGACGGGTTCGGCCCGGCCGGGCTTCAGGTAGCGAAAATCGCGCCAGCGCTCGACGAGGTCGGCAAAATGCGGCGACAGCGGGTTTCCCGACTGTCCGGTGGCCACGATCATCCAGGAGTCGCGGGGGCTGGCAAGGTCGGTGACGGTGCGCAGCCCGGCACCGAAACGCTGCACGAACGGGTGCTCCTTGTCGCGGATCGTTGCTGGGCCGCGGTTGATCGTGTCATTAGCGCCCGGGGTCGGGATCTCGGCCTCGACCCAATCGCGCAGGATGGGGATGCGGCCGAAGACAGGGTTGGTGAACTCGGCGATATGGGCGCGTCCCCAATTCCACCTATTCATGTCGGCCCCGTAGTTGCGGCGCAATTCGGCGAGCGCGGAGTCGAGCGTCGCCTCCAATCGGGCGTTGCAATTCGCCGGCGGCGGATCCTTCGGATTGCCGCACCAATCCGGGCGCTCACGCAGGATCGCTTCGATGACCTGCTGCCGGAAATCCCAGTAATCCTCGGCCGCCTCGCCCAACCGAGAAAACAGCACCGCAGCGGTAAGATTGCGCAGCCAGGCCGTAAAGATCAGCGGCTCCGACTTGTCGCGGTCCATGCGGAAATCCCAGCGCCGCAGCAGCGCGACCGCGTTCTTCGCTTCCGCCGATTGCGGCCCGATCGCCGTCATCAGTGGCACCAGCCGGCGTGCCATGATCGACAGCGTATCGCTCTGTATCGAAGCGCTCGCCTCCTGCGATTGTTTCGGTGTCGCGGCGAGCCGCTCCTCGATGCGCTCGGCGCGGTTCGGGATGTCCCAGTCGCGCGACAGGAAATAGGGATAGCCGTCCGGCACGATCTTGTTGTTGGCACTGACGAAGTGGCCGGATTTCGGGTTCGTGGCCTGCGGTAGCGCGTCGAACGGCACCGTGTCGATCCAGTCGTATTCGCCGGTCCAGCCCGGCATCGGCATCCAGCCATCGCCGTTCTTGCGGATCGGGATGCGGGCCGGCGCGATAAAGCCGATCGTACCTGCCGCATCGGCGTAGACCATGTTCTGCTGTGGCGCGGTGAAGTCGCGGAGCGCGTCGCGGAATTGCGTCCAGTTTTCGGCGCGGTCGAGCTGCCACAGCGCCGCGGCGCTGGTGTCGTCGTCACCAAGAAAACTCGTCTGCAGCGCGAGCACATAGCCGGTTTCGGCCGCAGCGTCGGGCAAGACGTCGGAGAGCACCGGGCCGTGCCGTGTGCTGCGCACCGTCAGCGTCTCGGGTGCGGCGCCTTTGATCGCGATCGTCTCCCGCCGGGTCGCGAACGGTGCCGGGCCGTCCGGGGTCAAATAGCGGGTGGGATCGGCCGGGTCGATCTTCTCGACGAACAGGTCTTCGACATCGCTGCCCGTGGTCGTAAAGCCCCAGGCGATCCGGTCGTTGTGGCCGATCACGACGAACGGCGCGCCGGCCGCAGTAGCGCCGGCGATCTCGCGGTCCGGCGTCTTAAGGCGTGCCAGATACCAGAAACCAGGCGCGCCGAACCGCAGATGCGGATCATTCGCCAGTACCGGTTTGCCGCTGTCGCTGTGGGCGCCGTCGACGACCCAGTTGTTCGAAGCGAAATGCAGCCCCACCCGGTCGGGCAGCGCCGCGTAGAGCCGCCGCAGCGGCAGCTGCTGGTAGACCGGCGCCAGAGCGGCGAGGGTGGTCGGCGCGTCCTTTGGGTAGCCGGGGTAAAGAAAGGCGAGGTCGTCGGCCGAAACGATGCGGGCGAGCCGCGCCCGCAGCAACTCGCCGCGATAGTTGCCGGTCAGTTCGAGGTCCATCAGCTTGCCCCAGACCAGGCTGTCGGCCGGGGTCCAGGGCTCGGGCGAGAAACGCAGCAGCAGAAATTCCAGCGGCAGCGCGCCGTGCCGCGTCGCGAGGAACGCGTTGACCCCGGCGCTGTACGCTTCGACGGTCTGCTGCACCGGCTGCGACAGGTGCGCGAACGCCGCCGCGGCGCTGCGATAAAGTCCGAGCACCCGCATCTGCCGATCGGTCGACAGCGCCTGCGCGCCGAAGATCTCGGCCAGACGGCCGGCCCCGTAACGGCGCTGTAATTCCATCTGGAATAGCCGGTCCTGGGCATGGGCGAAGCCAAGCCCAAAGGCGGTGTCCGTGTCGTCCTGCGCTTCGATCAGCGGCACGCCATCGGCGTCTCGGGCGATCCGCACCGGGCCGTGCAGCCCGGCAACCTCGATCTCGCCATCGACCTGCGGCAAGGACGAGCGCAGATACAGCCAACCGCCTCCGGTGCCGAGCACAAGCAGGGCCAGCAGCAGGCCCGCGGCGATCCGAACTAACCGGCGCATGTCCTAAGCCCTCTCCCGCCATGCGGGAGGTGCTTACAGCCCGAGCTCCTTCAGGATTTTCGCGCGGTCGGCGTCAAGGTCGGGGGCCGGGGCGCGCGTCGACGGATCGTCGAAGGCCGATAATTTCATCGGGTTGCCGGCAAGCTTCAACGGCCCGGTCACCGGGTCGTCGACCTCGACCAGCATGTTGCGCGCTTCGGTCTGCGGGTGCGCCAGCGCCTGCGCGACATTGTTGACCGGGCCGCAGGGGAGACCGGCCTTCTCCAGCACCGCGATCCAGTGGTCGGTGGTGTCGCTCTTCAACACGCCCTCGATCTCGATCTTGAGCGCCGCCTGGTGCTGGTTTCTGAGCGGGTTCGTCGTGAACAACGGGTTGTCGGCCAAATCGGGCCGGCCGAGCGCCTGCACCAGTTTGACGTAGAGCGCGTCGTTGCCGGCGGCGATGATGATGTGGCCGTCCTTGGTCGCGAACGCCTCGAACGGGGTGATCGACGGATGGCGCGCCCCCATTGGCCCCGGGATTTCGCCCGTCGTGGTGTAGCGCATCACTGCGTTTTCCAAGAGCGCCAGCTGACAATCGAACAGCGCGACATCGATCTTCGTCGCCTCGCCGGTGCGCTCGCGGTGATAGAACGCGGCGTTGAGCGCGATCGCGGTGTAGAGGCCGCCGGCGAGATCGCCGACCGAGGTGCCGACCCGCACCAGATCGCCTCCCGGCATGCCGGTGATGCTCATGATGCCGCCGAGGCCTTGCACCACCATGTCGTAGGACGGGTAATGCGAGAACGGCCCGGTGTGGCCGAAACCAGAGGCGGCGGCATAGATCAGCCGCGGATAGCGCGGATGCAGCGTCTCCCAGCCATAGCCGAGCCGCTCCATCGTACCGGGCCGAAAATTCTCGACCACCGCGTCGGCCTTGTCCAAGAGTCGCTCGAAGATGTCGCGGTCGTTCTTCGACTTGAGATCGAGTGCGATCGATTCCTTGCCGCGGTTGATCGATGCGAAATAGGTCGATTTGTTGTTCTTGAACGGGCCGTACTGCCGTGCGTCGTCGCCCTGCGGCGTCTCGACCTTGATCACCCGGGCGCCCAATTCGGCGGCGAGATGCGTGCAGTAGGGCCCGGCGAGGATGCGTGACAGATCGACGATCAAGACGCCGGACAACGGCCCTTTTTGTGGCATGCGGAAAAATCCCTGAAATGCTGTGGGCGGGTGATACCGCAGACGAGGGTCCGACGAAAGCCTAAGCCCGGCGCACCTTGGCCGAGACGGGCGCGACCAGCACGCGGTCGACGCGGCGGCCATCCATCTCGACGATCTCGAAGCTGTAACCGCCGGCGGTAACGCGGTCGGCCACCATCGGCACCCGGTTCAGATGTGACATCAGGTAGCCGCCGAGGGTGTGGAAATCGGCATCGTCACCCGGCAGCGAAGAAACGCCAAGCGCGTGCTTCAATTCGTCGAGCCCGATCATGCCGTCGACCAGCCAGGTCCCGTCCTCGCGCCGCACGACACGCGGATCGCTGATCCCGGATTCGGAGATGTCGCCGACCAGCGCTTCGAGAATATCGGTGATCGTCACCAGCCCTTCGAGGTCGCCATATTCATCGACCACTAGCGCCATCGGCTCGCCGGTCGATTTGAACACTTCGAGCGCGCGCAACACGGTGACAGTGTTCGGCAGGAACAGCGGCGGCTTGACCGCGGTGCGGATGCTGAACGGCTGACCCGACAGAGCGGCGTCGAGCAGATCCTTCACCTGGACGATGCCGGCGAGCTGGTGTGTGCCGCCTTCGACGACAGGAAACCGGGAATAATTGCTGTCGCGGATGCGGCGGCGGAGTTCCTCCTCGGGATCTTCGAGGTCGAGGAACTCGACCTGGGTGCGCGGCGTCATCACCGCGCTGATGCGGCGGTCGCCGAGCCGCAGCGCCATCTCGACGATCGCGGTCTCGGCCTGCGGGATATTGCCGGCGGCCACCCCCTCGCGCAGCAGGAACGCGATCTCCTCGTCGGTGACCGCCGGCGGCCGCGCCCGCTCCGGCAGCAGCCGGAGGATCAGATTGGTCGAAGCGCTGAGAAACCACTCGATCGGCGACCCGACGGTTGCCATCGCCCGCATGAACCGAGCCAGCCGTGCCGCGATCCGTTCGGGATAGAGCAGCGCAATCCGTTTCGGCACCAACTCGCCGATAATCAACGAGACGTAGGAAACCCCGATCACCACCACCGCGATGCTGATCGCATGCGCATAGGCCTGGAGAAACCCGGTCTGTTCGCCGAGATAATCCTGCAGGCGCTCGCCGAGCGTTGCCTGGCCGAAGGTACCGGTTAGCACCGCGATCACGGTGACGCCGATCTGTACGGTGGCGAGCAGACGCGACGGCTCGGCCTTCAATTCGAGCGCCGCCTTGGCGCCGGCATTGCCGCGTTCGGCATAGGGCTGCAACCGCGCCGGCCGTGCCGACACCAGGGCGATCTCGGCCATCGCGAAGAAGCCGTTCAGCAGGATCAAGAGGAAAACGATCAGCAGGCTCAGGGTCAGCATTGCGGCCCTCGTCGGGCGCCCTCAAAGGGAAGGCAAGGCGTTGCGGGCTGTCAAAAAATGCGGCAACCGCCGTCTGTCTCGAAAGCGACGGCACTATAATCGCACATGGCCGGGCTTGGCCCGGTCATCCACGCCTTTGATGGTGACGCATTCGAAGACGTGGCGCCCGGCACAGGCCGGGCACGCGATGGAGCGTTAGCGCGAGTAGAATTCGACGACGAGGTTCGGTTCCATCGTCACCGGGTACGGCACGTCGGCGAGCTTCGGCGCCCGCACGAACCGGCCCTTCATCCGGTCGTGATCAATCTCGACGTAATCGGGCACGTCGCGCTCGGCCGATTGCGCGGCTTCCAGGACGAGCGCCATCTCCCGCGCGCGCTGGCGCAATTCGATGCTGTCGCCGTCGCGCAGCACGTAAGACGGGATGTTGACGCGTTTGCCGTTGACCAGGACATGGCCGTGGTTGACCAACTGGCGTGCCGCGAACGGGGTCGGCGCCAGCTTCATGCGGTAGACGCAGGCGTCGAGCCGGCGCTCCAGCAATTCAACCAGGTTCTCGCCGGTGTCGCCGCGCCGGCGCACCGCCTCGGCATAAATGCGGCGGAACTGGCGCTCGCCGATATTGCCGTAATAGCCCTTCAGCTTCTGCTTTGCCGCCAGCTGGATGCCGAAATCCGAGGGCTTGCGACTGCGCCGCTGGCCGTGCTGGCCGGGCCCGTATTCGCGGCGGTTGAGCGGGCTCTTGGCCCGGCCCCACAGATTGACCCCGAGGCGCCGGTTGATCTTGTACTTCGACTCTTCGCGCTTGCTCATCGGCAGCACGTCCTTTCTTTCATGTTGTCCCGATTAGGACATCCGCCCGCTTCTAAAAGCGCCGGAGCCGGGGCGTCGCGCCCGCGTTCTCGGGAAAGGCCGCGCACTATAATCGCGGCGGTTCGGAAGTCAATTTCGGGGCCTATTCCGCCGCGGCGGTACGGGCGGCGCGGCGGCGGTCGTTGTAGTCGAGGAGCCGCTTCCGGAGCCGGATCGCTTTCGGGGTCACCTCGACCAACTCGTCGTCGCCGATCCAGGCGATCGCCTCTTCGAGGCTCATCTGCACCGGCGGGGTCAGGCGCACGGCCTCGTCCTTGGAGGTGGTGCGGATGTTGGTCAGCTGCTTGCCCTTGATCGGGTTGACGTCGAGGTCGTTGTCGCGGCTGTTGGCGCCGATGATCATGCCGGCATAGACCGGCGTCCCCGGCTCGATGAACATCGCGCCGCGTTCTTCGAGGTTCCACAGCGCATAGGCGACCGCGGTGCCCTGAGCGGTCGAGATCAGGACGCCGGTGCGGCGGCCCTCGATCGGCCCCTTGTATGGCGCGTAGCCGTGGAACAGCCGGCTCATCACCCCAGTGCCGCGGGTGTCGGTCAGGAACTCGCCGTGATAGCCGATGAGGCCGCGGGTCGGCGCCAGGAAGACGACGCGGACCTTGCCGCCGCCGGAGGGCCGCATTTCCTGCATCTCGGCCTTCCGTCGGCTCATCTTGTCGACGACGATGCCGCTGAATTCCTCATCGACGTCGATCAGGATTTCCTCGATCGGCTCGAGCCGCTGGCCGCGCTCGGTCTTGAACAGCACGCGCGGCCGCGAGATCGACATTTCGAACCCCTCGCGCCGCATCGTCTCGATCAGTACGCCGAGTTGCAATTCGCCGCGGCCGGCGACCTCAATCGCGTCCTTCTCGTTGCTTTCGCTCACCCGGATCGCGACGTTGCCCTCGGCCTCGCGCTTCAGCCGTGCGGCGATCACTCGCGAGGTGACTTTGTCGCCGTCGCGACCGGCGAGCGGGCTGTCATTGACCGAGAATGTCATCGCCAGGGTCGGCGGATCGATCGGATCGGCCGGCAATGCCTCGGTCACCTCGGGGGCGCAGATCGTGTCCGCGACGGTGGTGAGCTGCAGCCCGGCGACCGCGACGATATCGCCGGCCTCGGCCTCCTCGACCGGACGGCGGTCGAGACCGCGATAGGCGAGCAGCTTGGTCAGCCGCGCCTGTTCGAGCACCCTTCCGTCGCGGCTGAGCGCTTTGAGCGGCATGTTGAGCCGAGCGACTCCGGAATGGATGCGGCCGGTCAGGACCCGGCCGAGAAACGGATCGTAATCGAGCGTCGTCGCCAGCATCGCGAACGGCGCGTCCGCTTCGGCGACCGGCGGCGGCACATGGCGCAGGATCAGCTCGAACAGCGGCGCGAGATCGCGGCGCGGCTCGTCCAGACCGGCGACCGCCCAGCCCTCGCGGCCGGAGGCGAACAGGGTCGGGAAATCGAGCTGCTGCTCATTGGCGTCGAGCAAGGCGAACAGGTCGAAAATCTCGTTGTGCACCGTCTCCGGTCGCGCGTCCGGCCGGTCGACCTTGTTGATCACGACGATCGGCTTCAGCCCGCGCGCCAGCGCCTTGGCGGTGACGAATTTGGTCTGCGGCAGCGGCCCTTCGGCCGCATCGACCAGCACCAGGACGCCATCGACCATGCCGAGAATGCGCTCGACCTCACCGCCGAAATCGGCGTGGCCCGGCGTGTCGACGATGTTGATGCGCGATTCATGTCCCTTGGCCTTCCAGGCGACCGAGGTGCATTTGGCAAGGATCGTAATGCCGCGCTCGCGCTCGAGGTCGTTCGAATCGAGGGCGCGCTCGGCGACCTGCTGGTTGGCGCGAAAGGCGCCGCTCTGGCGCAGCAATTGGTCCACCAGCGTGGTCTTCCCATGATCGACATGGGCAATGATCGCGATATTGCGGAGGTCCATGAGGCTGGTGCTTTACCTGTCTCTCTAAACATCATGGCCGGGAGTGACCCCGGCCATCTCTTAAACCACGCGCCTGATGAACCTTTTGCGGTGCTCAGGCCAGCCCCGATGCGGTGGCAAGCTCGGACAGCCGTGCCTCCGGCCGCGCGCCGACATGGCTGATGATCTCGGCGGCGCAGAGGCTGCCCAGCTTGCCGCAAGTGGGAAGCGGCAGGCCGCGGGTCAAGCCGTAGAGAAAGCCTGCGGCGTAAAGGTCGCCGGCCCCGGTTGTGTCGACCACCCGGGCGACCGGCGCCGCGGCGACGGTATAGGACAGCTTTTCGGCCAACAGGATGCTGCCCGCGGCACTGCGGGTCAGCGCGGCGATCGCAACCTGGCCGCGCACCGCCGCCGCGGCTTTGTCGAAATCCTCGCTCTCGTAGAGCGAGCAGATCTCGGCCTCATTGGCGAACAGGATGTCGATCTCGCCGGCGACCAGCTCGCGGAAGGCGGCGCGATGCCGGGCGACGCAGAATGGGTCCGAAAGGCTCAACGCGACGCGGCGCCCGGCCTGATGTGCGATAGCCGCCGCCTTGCGGAACGCCGCCTGTGCCGGCGGCGGGTCGAACAGATAGCCTTCGAGATAGGTGACCTCGGCGCCGGCGACCAGCTCGGCGTCGATGTCGTCCGGCCCCAATTCGGCCGAGATGCCAAGAAAGGTGCCCATCGTCCGCTGCCCGTCGGGCGTCACCATGATCAGGCAACGCCCGGTCGGCGGGCCATCCGGTGCCGGCGGCGTATCGAAATGGACCCCAATCGCGGTCGTGTCGTGCCGGTAGACCTGTCCGAGCAGGTCGTTCCGGGTCTTCCCGATAAAGGCCGGGTGCCCGCCGAGCGAGGCGATCCCGGCCATCGTATTGCCGGCCGAGCCGCCCGAGCTTTCCACCGCCGACCCCATAGCCGCGTAGAGCGTTTCGGCCCGTTCGGTATCGATCAGCGTCATCGCGCCCTTGGCAAAGCCCTGGGCGGCGAGAAAGGCATCGTCGGCATGCGCGATCACATCGACGATCGCGTTGCCGATGCCGACGACATCGGTGGCAAGAGGCATTTATTGTTCCTGGGCGTTCCTGGGCCGGCTGGAAACCGGCGCGCAGTATTAAGGGGATCGTCCCCGCCGACAAGGCGGGTGCGCCTCAACGGCCGCCGCGAGGGCCGTGCTTATGCCGCTAGTCGGAGCCCGGCTGGCGTCGCCCCTGCGTACAACCGGCCGCCAAAGGCCCGCGCAAACGCTTTTGCATCGGGCTCAGCTGTGAAGTCGATTCGGCAGACCGCGGTCTTCGCGACCGCCGAATGGCGGAAACCGACTGGCTGGTAATGCATATGATCGAGCCAGGTGCGCATTTGGCTCAACTCGACCGCGAGTCGATCAGCACTGACCGGTACCTCGACAACGTACAGCATCTTCGGTGACCTCCCCGACGCCAACCTGATGGCTGGCGATGGTTAGAGGGTAGCGCAGCGGCGCCTCAGTTTTCAGTTTCGATTTGTAAAGAATGGCAGCAGATTGATTCGCGCGAATTATATTATGTAATACGTTGAATACTTCCGGCTGACGGCTCGAGTCTAAACTCGCTTTCTGCGCGTGCGTTGCGGGGTAAAGCCGCGCGTTGCGTGCCATTGGCGGCCCTTGCCATCCGGGCTACAAACCCACAGCAATGATCTACGCTTTCCTGCGCGCGGTATCGGCGCTGGCGATACCGCGGCTGCGGCGCGTCATCGCCATAAGCCTGGGCCTCGCCGTATTGAGCTTTGCCGCGCTGTGGCTCGCGGTCGCGGTGGCGCTTGATCGCGGCGTCTCGCTCGGCTGGGCGCCGCTCGACTGGCTCGTGGAGTTGCTCGGCGCGGCGGCTGTGCTGGGGCTCAGTTGGTTGCTGTTTCCGGCGGTCGTCACGCTGTTCATGGGGCTCTTCCTCGGCCAAGTTGCCGCCGCAATCGAGGCGCTTGATTACCCCGGCCGCGGCCCGGTGCGGCCGCAGCCTCTGGGGGAAATCCTGCGCGTGACGCTTCGCCTGATGCTGCTGACGATCGTCCTTAATCTGCTGGCGTTGCCGGTCTATCTGTTGGCGCCGGGGCTGAATGTTTTTGTCTTCCTCGGCCTCAACGGCTATCTTCTCGGCCGCGAATATTTCGAGGTGGTCGCGCTGCGGCGGCTCGACAGGGTCGCGACGCGCTTGGCACGGCGCCGGTTCGGGGGGCGCATCTTTATTGGCGGGGTTTTAATCGCAGCGTTGTTCGCGGTGCCGCTTGTCAACCTGGTCGCGCCGGTCGTCGCCACCGCGTTCATGGTCCATCTCTTCGAGGGCCTGCCGCGCGCCGAGGCGCCGGCGCTCGCGACGTGATACGGCTCCCGTCTTTCTTTTCCGCAATCACTCGATGGGATTTTCCACGGATGTTCGGCCGCAAGCGAACCGAGACAGAGGATAACAAGATGGCAGACGAGGCTGACGATCTCGGCATTCCAATGAAGCCGTCGCGCCCGGTGACGCCGACCGCGGTGCCTGTGCCGCCGTTGGCGGCAAAGGCGCCGGCACCGGTACCGCCGCGGGTTCCCGAGCCGCCGCGCGTTGCCGAACCGGCGCGGGCGCCCGAGCCGCCGCGGCAATCCGCTGCGCCGGCGCCGGCGCCAATGCCGCGGCGCAACGAGACCGAGGTGCGCAAGCTGATCGTCGGCCGCGAGATTTCGCTGTCGGGCGAGATCAACTCCTGCGACCAGCTGGTCGTCGAAGGCAGCGTCGAGGCCAATCTGCAGAACTGCCGCGAGGTCGATATTGCCGAAAGCGGCCTCTTCAAGGGCTCCGCCTCGATCGACACGGCCGAGGTGCACGGCCGCTTCGAGGGCACGCTGACGGTGCGCAGCCGGCTGTTCATTCGCTCGACCGGTCGAGTGTCGGGCACGATCCGCTACGGCCAGCTCGAAGTCGAAGCGGGCGGTCAGCTCTCCGGCGACATCCAGGCGCAGCCCGGCGATGAACTTATTTCGGGCCTGCCGGGCGCGCGGGCGGCGCACTAGCTCGCCCGCCGGCGCGTTTTGCCAGCCGCGGCTTCGGTTTGGCCGCGGCCTCGGCGCGTGCCGCGACCATCTCCTCCGGCACGGTCTTCGCCCGGTAGTGGCACAGGTCGGCGACGACGCAGACCGGGCAATCCGGTTTGCGCGCCTTGCACACGTAACGGCCGTGCAGGATCAGCCAGTGGTGTGCGTACTGCTTGTAACGGGCGGGGGTGCGGGCTTCGAGCCCGGCTTCGACCGCGAGCGGTGTCTTGCCCGCGGCCAATCCGGTGCGGTTGGCGACGCGAAAGATATGGGTATCGACCGCAATCGTCGGCTCGCCAAAGGCGACGTTGAGCACGACATTCGCGGTCTTGCGGCCGACTCCGGGCAGCGCTTCGAGCGCCTCGCGGTCGCGCGGCACGACCCCGCCATGTTTCTCGACCAGGATCCGGCTCAGGGCGGCGACATTGCGCGCCTTTGTCCGGAAGAGGCCGATCGTGCGGATGAACCTGGTGATCCGCTCCTCGCCGAGCGCCGCCATCTTGGCCGGCGTGTCGGCGGCCGCGAACAGCGCCGGGGTCGCCTTGTTGACCCCGGCATCGGTCGCCTGCGCGGACAATACGACCGCGACCAGCAACGTGAACGGATTTTCGAATTCGAGCTCCGTTTGCGGGATCGGCCGGGTTTCCTTGAGCCGGCGGTAGAAGTCCTCGATCTCGCGTTTGCTCATCGGGCGCGGCATCCGGCGAGTGTAGAGGCAGCCTTCGCCGGCGACAAACGCGAGCGCGCTTTCGCCGGCCGGCGTTGGCGCCTATTTTGAGAAGAGGATGAGCGCGATCGAGCCTGCGCCGGAATCGGTTGCAGACGCCGCCGGCGTTGTTTTCGAGCGCGTGCTGCTGCCGCATCGCAGCCTGCCGCCGCGTGCCTTTCGCCTGCTAATGCTGTTGCTCGGCCTCCTCAGCCTTGGCGCCAGCATCGTCTTTCTGTTGGTCGGCGCCTGGCCGGTCTGCGGCTTTTTCGGGGCCGATGTCGCGCTGCTCTATCTGGCCTTCCGGATCAGCTACCGCAGCGCCCGTCAGCACGAGACGCTGCGCCTCGCCGACGACCAGTTCACGGTCGAGCGCGTCAGCATCCGCGGCGAACGCCGTGTATGGCGTTTTCAGCCGTTCTGGCTGCGGGTCGTGCTCGAAGAGCGCAGCGATGAATCGAACCGGCTGTCGGTCGCCTCGCACGGGCGCAGCCTGGTGATCGGCGATTTCCTGCCGCCACCGTCGCGGCGCGAATTGGCGGCGAGCCTGCGCGGCGCCTTGTCCCGTTGGCGCGCCGCCCTGAACCCGACCGGCCAGGCGGCGAGCGCGCCGCAATAGAGCTTCAGACCCGGTCTGCGGCGAGCAGCAGGAACATCGGCCGCTCGCGCTCCTCGGCGAGGCTCGGCTGCGCCGCGATCTGCTCGGCCGTCGGGGCCCACTCCTCGATCCGGCGGAGGGCGAAACCGAGACCGAGAAGCAGGTTCAGATAGGTCGCCAGTGTGCGGTGCTGCTTGATGACGCCCGGCGCCAGCCAGTCGGTCGTGCGCGGCCCCTCCATCTGGTAGGAATCGATTGGCCAACGCTTGCGCCCCTCGGCATCGGGGATCCAGCCCGGTTCGGTACACGCAGTATAGATCGGGTGCTCGACAGAACACACCAGCCGGCCGCCGGGGACGAGTGCCCGGTGCGCCTGCGCCATTAGCCGGTCGAGATTTTCGAGGTAGTGGAACGCTAGCGAGCTGTACACCAGGTCGAAGGCGCTCTCGGGCAACTCGATCTTTTCCAGATCCGCCCGCTCGTAGGTGATGGCTGCATCTGTCGTTTCGGCCGCGGCGCGCTCCAGCATTTTCTCGGAAACGTCAATGCCGCGCACCTCCATCGCGCCCTGTTCGCGCGCCCAGCGGCAGAACCAGCCGAAGCCGCAGCCGAGGTCGAGAACGCGAGCGCCGCGCAATGGTGGCAGCATCGCGCGCAGCGACGGCCATTCCGCGGCGCCTTCCAATCCCGCGACCGAGCGGCTCAGCCGGCTGTAGCCGGTGAAGAAATCATCATTGTCATAGATGTTTTGCGTCATCCGCTACTTAGCACCGCTCACCATTAAAGACCGAGCACCTGCTTCATGCCGTAGAGGCCGGGCGGCTGACCGATCAGCCAGCGAGCCGCGCGTACTGCGCCCTTGGCGTAGATCGCGCGATTGGTCGCGCGATGCGTCAGTTCGAGCCGCTCCCCTGCGCCGGCGAAAATCACCTGATGGTCGCCGACCGCATCGCCGCCGCGCAAGGCGGCAAAGCCGATCGCGCCGGCTTGGCGCGGACCGGTGATGCCGTCGCGGCCGCGCTGTGCAGCCGCGGCAAAATCGACGCCGCGTGCTGCTGCAGCAGCGCGGCCGAGCGCGAGCGCGGTCCCCGACGGCGCGTCGATCTTTCCTTTATGGTGCATCTCGACGATCTCGATGTCCCAATCTGGGCCGAGCCGCGCCGCCACCTCCTCGACCAGCCCGAGCAGCAGGTTAATGCCGAGGCTGGTATTCGCCGCCCAGACGATCGGCACCCGGTCGGCGGCGCGACGGACCGTCGTATCCTGCTCCGCGTCGAGCGCGGTCGTACCGATCACCAACGGCTTTCCGAGATCGGCGGCGAGCGCGGCATTGGCGGCGGTGGCGGCCGGGGTGGTGAAGTCGATCGCGACGTCGCAATCGCCGAGCAGCTTTGCCGGATCGTCACCGACCGCGAGCCCGATCAGACCGATACTGGCGAGTTCGCCGAGGTCACGGCCGATATTGGCGCTCCCCGGCGAGGCGGTGCCGCCGGCTAGGGTGGTGCCGTCGCCCGCGCAAATCTCGGCAATCAGCATCCGGCCCATGCGGCCGGTGCCCCCGATGACGCCGATCCTGACATCCGCCATCGCCGCCCTCCGTTCCGGTGACAATTCGGTGAACGGGGAGCCTAGGCGGCGGGTCCGGGGAAAGACAAGCACGGCTGGCGGCTAGGCCGGTTTTCCACTACATCGCAGGGCATGGCTCTGCTCCGTTCGGTTGCGACGGTCGGCTCCTACACGATGGTGAGCCGGCTGTTCGGCTTTGCCCGCGATGTGCTGACCGCGGCGATCCTCGGCGCCGGGCCGGTGGCAGATGCCTTTTTCGTCGCCCAGCGCTTGCCCAACCTGTTCCGCAGCCTGTTCGCCGAGGGTGCCTTCAGCGCCGCCTTTGTGCCGCTTGCCTCGCGGGCGCTGGCTGAAGGCGGCAAGCCCGCCATCCGCGCCTTCGCCGAGGAGGCGTTTGCGGTGCTGTTCGCCGCGCTCGTCGTGTTCGTTGTGCTCGGCGAAATCTTTATGCCGCAGGTGATGCGGGTGATCGCCCCCGGCTTTGATGCAGAGCCCGGCAAATTCGCTCTCGTCGTCAACCTGACCCGGATCACCTTCCCATACCTGCTCTTCATCTCGCTGACCGCGTTGCAGGGCGGTCTGCTGAACGCGGTCGACCGCTTCGCGGCGGCGGCGGCCACCCCGATCCTGTTGAACCTGTTTCTCATCGCGGCGCTGCTGGGAATGGCGCGGTTCGGCTGGCAAGACGGCGAGGTGCTGGCGATCGCGCTGACTGCGGCCGGGATCGCGCAGTTTGTCTGGCTGATGGCGTCCTGCGCCCGCGCCGGCGTGGCGTTGCGCCTGCGGCTGCCGCGACTGACGCCTGGGGTGCGCCGGACCCTGAGGATCATGGGACCCGGCGTGCTCGGCGCGGGTGTTACCCAGATCAATCTGCTGGTCTCGACCGCGCTTGCGTCGCTCCTGCCGGGCGGCTCCGTGTCGTTCCTCTACTACGCCGACCGGCTCAACCAATTGCCGCTCGGGGTCGTCGGGATCGCGGTCGCGACCGCGATCCTGCCGCCGTTGTCGCGGCAACTGCACGTCGGCGACGAGGCGGCGGCTTCGGCAACTCAGAACCGCGGCGTCGAATTGGCGCTGCTGCTGACCCTCCCGGCTGCGATCGGCTTGGCGGTATTGGCGCAACCGATCCTGGCCGTGCTGTTTCAGCGCGGCGCCTTCGGGCCGCTCGAGACCACCGAGACCGCGGCGGCGCTCGCCGCCTACGCCGTAGGCTTGCCCGCCTTCGTGCTCGTCAAGGTGCTGGCCCCGGCGTTTTTCGCCCGCCACGACACCGCGACCCCGGTCAAGATCGCGATCGGCTCGATGGCGACAAATCTCGCGGCGACGCTGCTGTTGATGCCGTTCTGGGCGCATGTCGGGGTCGCCTTCGCGCTGTCGGTCGCCGGCTGGATGCAGGCGGTGACCCTATCGGCCCTGCTGGTGCGCCGCGGGCATTTCCGCTTGGATGCCAGGGCGCGGACCAATCTGCCGCGCATCGCCGTGGCGGCCGTGGCGATGGGGCTCGCGTTGGTGTTGCTGCGGATCGCGCTCGCCGGCGCGCTCGCCGGGACCGTGAGCTTGCGGCTCGCCGCGCTGGTCGGATTGATCGCGGCCGGGGTCGTCGTCTTCGCCGTGCTGATCGTCGCTCTCGGAGTTACCGGGTGGAGCGATCTGCGGCGCCAATTCCGCCGTCAACCGGCTTGATTATCGCGGCTTGGTCTGTAGGTTCCGCTGGCGCGGAACCGGCACTGGTGTGCCGCCCGCACATGATAGGAACCCATGAACCGCATATTTTCCGGCATCCAGCCGACCGGCAATCTGCATCTCGGCAACTACCTCGGGGCGATCCGCAACTGGGTCACGCTGCAGCACGATTACGAGTGCATCTTTTGCATCGTCGATCTGCACGCGTTGACGCTGCCGCAGGATCCCGACGAGCTCCGCACCGCGACCCGCGAGGTGACCGCCGCTTACATCGCCGCCGGCATCGACCCCGAGGCCTGCATCATCTTCAACCAGAGCATGGTCGCGGCTCATGCCGAGCTGGCGTGGCTGCTCGGTTGCCTGACGCCGCTCGGCTGGCTCAATCGGATGACCCAGTTCAAGGAAAAGGCCCCCAAACAGCGCGACAGCGCTGGGCTCGGCCTCTACGCCTATCCGGTGCTGATGGCGGCCGACATTCTGCTCTACCGGGCGACCCATGTCCCGGTCGGCGAGGACCAGAAGCAGCATGTCGAACTGGCGCGTGACATCGCCGGTGCGTTCAATCGGCGCTACGAGCGTGACTTCTTCCCGCTGCCGGAGCCGCAGATCTTCGGTGAGGCAACCAGGGTCATGAGCCTGCGTGACGGCACCAAGAAGATGTCGAAATCCGACACCTCCGACTATTCGCGCATCAACATGACCGACGATGCCGATGCGGTCGCGCTCAAGATCCGCCGCGCGAAGACCGATCCCGAGCCGCTGCCGCACACGATGGCCGATCTGGAGAAGCGGCCCGAAGCCGACAACCTGATCGGCATCTACGCCGCACTTGCCGGGTTGTCGCGCGAAGCGGCGCTGGCGCGATTCGCCGGACAAAACTTCTCGACCTTCAAGGAAGCGCTGTCCGAAGTCGCGGTGTCGGTGCTCGGCCGAATCGGTGGCGAGATGAGCAGGCTCATGGCCGATGCCGGCCACATCGACAAAATCCTGCGCCGCGGCGCCGAACGCGCCGAGGCGATCGCGTTGCCGGTGCTGCGCGAGGTCAAGGACATCACCGGCCTCTTACGCCCATAGAGAGGGCCTGAACCGCCGCCATTGCCGCTTTGCCGCCGCAATCGCGGGCGGTAATCTCGGCTGATGCGTCGCCCCGGCTGCCGGTGCGGCGCTATGGCGATTCCGCGGGGACGGGGCGGCGGCCTTCGGGACATGGATATCTACCTGCCGATCGCGGAGATCACGGCCGACATTTTTCTGCTGCTCGGCCTTGGCGCGGTGATCGGTTTTCTTTCCGGCGTCTTTGGTGTCGGCGGCGGCTTCCTGCTGACGCCGCTGTTGATGTTCATCGGCGTGCCGGCGCCGGTCGCGGTTGCTTCCTCGGCCAACCAGCTGGTCGGCGCTTCGGTCTCGGGGGTCATCGCGCATTGGCGGCGCGGCAATGTCGACGCCAAGATGGGCGCGATCTTGCTCGCCGGCGGCATCGCCGGCTCGGTGCTCGGCGTCTGGTTGTTCACCCTGCTCAAACGCATCGGCCAAGTCGAGCTGGCGATCTCGCTGTCCTACGTGCTGCTGCTCGGCACGCTGGGCGCGCTGATGGTGATTGAGAGTTTCCGCGCGGCGATGCGCCAGCGCCGGCCGGGCGGTTCCCGTCGGCGTCTGCACCAGCATTATTGGATCCATGGGCTGCCGCTGAAAACGCGGTTCCGCCGCTCGAAGCTCTACATCAGCGCGCTGCTGCCGATCGGGCTCGGCTTTCTGGTCGGCATCCTCAGTGCGCTGCTCGGGGTCGGCGGCGGCTTCATCATGGTGCCGGCGATGATCTACATGCTCGGCATGCCGACGGCGGTGGTGCCGGGCACCTCGCTGCTGCAGATTATTTTCGTCGCCGCCAATGTCACCTTTCTGCAGGCCTATACGAACCGCACTGTCGATGCCGTGCTGGCGATGCTGCTGTTGTTCGGCGGCGTCGTCGGGGCGCAGTTCGGGACTCGCTTCGGCACCCGGTTGCGCGGCGAGCAGCTGCGCTTCCTCCTGGCGCTTCTGGTGCTGGCGGTCGCCGCCAAGCTGGCGATCGACCTGACGGTGCGGCCGCCCGATCCGTTCTTCATCTCGTCGGAGCGGACATGAACGCCCGTCCGGCGGCTGCGGCGTGGCTCGGCGCTATTTCGCTTGCTGTCGCGCTCTTTGCCGGCGGCCCGGCGCGAGCGGACGAGGTTGTCGCCGACCTCAGCAATCATCTGATCGCGATCAACAGCAGCTTCACCGGCACCTCGGTCGTGCTGTTCGGCGCCACCGATGGTCCGGGCGATATCGTCGCGGTGGTGCGCGGCCCTGAGCGCGATTTGACGGTATGGCGCAAGGCCAAGATTCTCGGCATCTGGGCCAACGCCGAGTCGGTTGAGTTTGGCAGTGTGCCAAGCTTCTACGCGGTCGCCGCTAGCCGACCGATCGATGAGGCGGTCCCGGCCAGTGCCGCGGCGCTTTATCGGATCGGGGTCCGCAATCTGAAATTCCAGAACAACTCGGCGGCGACCCCGGATCGGCTCTCGGTCTTCACCGAGGCGCTGGTGCGCGAGCAGCAGCGCGCCGGTCTCTTCCCGACGCGGGTCGAGCAGATCAGCTTTCTCGGCGAGCGCCTGTTTCGCGCCAACATCTCGTTTCCGGCGAATGTCCCGACCGGCACCTATCTCGTCGAGGTGTTCCTGATCCGCAACCGCGACGTGGTCGGCGCGCAGACGACGCCGCTGGTCGTTTCCAAGGTCGGCATCGACGCGGCGGTCTCCGATTTTGCCACCGGCGCAGCCGCCGCCTATGGCGCGATTGCGGTGCTGGCCGCGGTAATGGCAGGATGGCTGGCAAGCCTGCCGTTCCGAACCATTTGAACGCCCCGGCGCACTAGTGAGGCCCACCGCGATGGCAGACAGCGTGCCCAGGGTCTTCCTGGTGGTGGTCGACGACACGCCGGAGCACCATCTCGCGGTGCATTACGCGGCCCGCCGTGCCGCCCATACGGGCGGCCGTCTTGCCCTGCTGCACGTGCTGGAACCTCCCGAAGTGCAGCACTGGATCGCAATCGAGGAGCTGGCACGTGAAGAACGGCGGGAGGAAGCCGAAGCGCTGCTCAACAAATTATGCGAGGAGATCGCGCCGATCGCGGGTGCGATGCCGATGGTCTACATCCGCGAGGGACGGACGCGCGACGAGCTTCTGGCGCTGATCGCCGAGGAGCCGGCGATCTCGATCCTGGTGCTCGGCGCCGGCACCGGACCAGAGGGGCCGGGGCCTCTGATCACCTATCTGACCGGACGCGCCTCGGCGCGCCTGCGCATCCCGATCACGATCGTGCCCGGCGGGCTGAGCGTCGATCAAATCGACGCATTGAGCTGAGGCGGTCGCCTCCGCAGGGTTGATTCGATCCGGCAAAACCCCATGCTTAAGGCGCCCTCTTCCAGTACCTGACCACGGAGCCGCCGATGTTTATCCAGACCGAGCAGACCCCCAACCCGGCGACCCTCAAATTCCTGCCGGGATGCACGGTCATGGGCACGGGGACGGCCAATTTCGCCGACGCGGAGTCGGCGTGGCGCTCGCCTTTGGCCGAGCGCCTGTTTCAGTTGCCGGAGGTCAGCGGGGTTTTTCTCGGCGGCGATTTTATTACGATCACCAAAAGCGGCGATAGCGACTGGTATCAGCTGAAGCCGGCGGTGCTGGCCGTGATCATGGAACATTTCACCGCCGGCCGGCCGGTTCTCAACGCGGCGGAAGAGAGCACGGCAGCAGGTGAGGGCGGCGAGGAGGACGACGAGGTCGTCACCCAGATCAAGGAGCTGCTCGAAACCCGCGTGCGCCCGGCGGTGGCAATGGATGGCGGCGACATCATTTTTCACGATTTCGAGGACGGCGTCGTCTATCTGCACATGCAGGGCTCGTGCTCCGGCTGCCCCAGCTCGACCGCGACGCTGAAGGCCGGCATCGAGAACATGCTGCGCCATTACATTCCCGAGGTCGTCGAGGTTCGCGCCATCTGAGCGAGACCGCCGACGACGCTTCCAACCGCGACACGGTTGCGGCACCTCTGATCCTTGCGATAGAGACGGCTGGCGCCGCCTGCTCGGTGGCGCTTGCCCGCGGCGACGAGCTGCTCGCCAACGAGCGGCGCGCGATGAGGCATGGCCATGCCGAGACGCTGCTGCCGATGATCGCGGCGGCCGTTGGCCAGCTTTCGCCAGCAGCAATCAAGATCGTCGCCGCTTGCGTCGGCCCCGGCGGCTTCACCGGGATCCGGGTCGGCTTGGCCGCCGCCCAGGGTATCGCGCTCGGCGCCGATGTCGAGACGATCGGCGTCACCAGCTTTGCCGCGGTCGCAGCAGCCCTGGCCCACCGAGAAGAGCGGGGCCCGGTCTTGGTCGCGATCGACAGCCGCCGTAGCGAGCTCTACCTGCAATTGATCGCCGCTTCCGGGGAACCGATCGCCCCGCCAGTGGCAATCCTGCCGAACGATATTAAGGGCTATGTCGACGGGCTGATCGGCGATACGCCGCTGCGGATCGCTGGGGATGCCGCCGAAATCGCCGCGGCGGCGCTGCCCGGCCGAGACGGCCTCGATCGGGTCGCCGGCTCAGCGCCCGATGCATTGGGCGTTCTGGCGGCGGCACGGCTGACCTGGCGATCCGACCGCAAGCCGCAGCCGCTGACCCCGGTTTATCTTCGGTCACCGGACGTCAGCTTTCCGAAACAGCGGCCACCAGTCCTGCGCCGCGCCCGATGACCCGCATCGCCGCGATGCCGGTGACCGCGGCCGAGCCGATGGCCCGCCTGCATCTCGCCTGCTTTCCCGACGAGCCGTGGGATGCCGAGGCATTCGGCCGGTTGCTGGCGCTGCCGGGCTGCTTCGGCTGTATTGCGTGGCTGCGCGGCACACCGATCGGCTTTGCCCTGGCCCGCGATCTCGGTACCGAATGCGAGGTGCTGTCGCTGGGGGTCTTGCCGTCGCAGCGGCGGCGCGGGACCGGGCGGCAACTGGTCGGCGCGATCGCCGACGAAGCGACACGGCGCGGTCTCGGCTCGGTGGTGCTGGAAGTCGCGACCGACAACCATGCGGCCCGCCGTCTCTACACCGCGCTGGGGTTCGGGCGGGCCGGGTTTCGGCCGCGCTACTATCGTCGCCCGGACGGATTGGCGGACGCGCTGATCCTGCGTCTCAGGTTAAATCAGAATGCATGCTTGAGTTGACGGGCTCGACTATTGAGGTTTCCGGGGAAATTACCCAGCCAATCCGTTTTGTTTTGCGTGAGCCTAACTTTCGGCAAATCGGTATTGTCCAATTTTCAGCGAGTACTTATATTCGCTGGCGGTTAAGGTTAGGCTCCCGATATGAACGACAACGAACAAACAAACGATTTGCTGACGTTGACCACGGAAATCGTCGCTGCGCACGTTTCCAACAATACGGTCGCGGTCGGCGACCTGCCGCAACTAATCACCCAAGTCTACAGCTCGCTGGCGAATATCGGCAGCGGGCCGGCTGCGCCGGCGGAACGGCCGCAGCCCGTGGTCAACGTCAAGAAATCGATCCAGCCCGACTACATCGTCTGTCTGGAAGACGGCAAGCGGCTGAAGATGCTGAAACGCCATCTGAAGACCGCGTACGACATGAGTCCCGAGCAATATCGCGAACGCTGGGGCCTGCCGCCGGATTATCCGATGGTGGCGCCGAACTATGCCCGCCAGCGAAGCCGGCTGGCGAAGGAGATCGGCCTCGGTACGCGGGCACGGCGCGGGCGCGGTTAGGTCGCTATCCGCGATTTGCCTTGCGTTTGCAGCGGGTCGCGGCCGTAGGCTCGGCGGCGAGTTTCCGCTAAGATGACCTTACATGACCCCCGTCCGGATCATGCTGCCATGACGTCCCGTCTGGAGCAGCTCTGTCTCGACAAAGGCCTGAAGATGACCGAGCAGCGCCGCATCATAGCGCGGGTGCTGTCCGATTCGGCCGATCATCCCGATGTCGAGCAGGTCTACCGGCGCGCTTCCGCGATCGATTCCCACATCAGCATCGCGACGGTGTACCGTACGGTCCGGCTGTTCGAGGAAGCGAATATTCTGGCCAGGCACGATTTCGGCGATGGACGGTCGCGCTATGAGGAAATGCCGAGCGACCACCACGACCATTTGATCGACCTGCAAAGCGGGCGCGTGGTCGAGTTCCGCAACGAGCAGATCGAAAAATTGCAGGAATTGATCGCCTCCGAACTCGGCTACGATCTGGTTGGTCACCGACTGGAGCTGTACGCGGTGCCGCGCGGCAAGGGCCGCACCGGTCCCGAATGACGCAAATGTATCACGCGATGCGGCTAACTGCCGGGGGCGGGTTTCGAATGGGTTCGTCATCCCGAAGGGGCGGTTTGGCGTGATCACAGGGGCGACAACGGTATCACCATTGCTGGCTGTTGAGCCGGCGGCTGTGCTGAGCAGCGCCGAAACTGGGCGTGTCGTCGATATCGTTTCGGGCCCGCTGGTGGTGCGCCTCGCCGAGACCGCGGCCGATGTCGAGGCCGCCCAGGCGCTGCGCTATCGGATTTTTTATGAGCGGATGGGCGCTCATCCGGCGCCCGAGATGGCTCGCTGCCGCCGCGATTTCGACGCGTTCGATGAGATTTGCGATCACCTGCTGGTCCTCGATCACAGCCGTGGCGGCATCGCCGAGGCGGTGGTCGGCACCTACCGCCTGATCCGGCGCAGCGCCGCGGAACGTCTTGGCGCTTTCTATTCCGCCGCCGAATACGACATCGCACAACTGCTCGCCTATCCCGGCGAGATTCTCGAATTGGGCCGCTCCTGCGTCGAACCCAGCTATCGGCCGCGCCCGGTGCTGCAATTGCTGTGGAGCGGCATTGCCGCTTACGTCTTCCACCATCAGATCGCGCTACTGTTCGGCTGTGCCAGCCTGCCCGGCACCGACCCGGACGCGCTGGCGGTGCCGCTCTCCTATCTCTACCACCATCATTTGGCGCCGCCGGCGTTGCGGGCGAAGGCGCTGGCCGAGCGCTACGTCGATATGCGGCGGCTTGATGCGGCTGCGATCGACCCGGCGCGAACCTTGGCGACGCTGCCGCCTCTGATAAAGGGTTATCTTCGCGTCGGCGGGTTCGTCGGCGATGGCGCGGTGATCGACGAGCAGTTCAACACGACCGACGTCTGCATCGTGCTAAAGACCGATCTCGTCACGGAGAAATATTTGCGCCATTACGAGCGCCAAGCCAAAGATCCATGGCCGGCGTAGCGGAGATTGGCTCAACGACGCGCCGGCTCTGGCGTATCCTGCTCTATCTCGGCTGGACGGTGCTGTTGATGCCGGTCCAGCTGCTTGGGCTGGTGCTGCGGCAGTCCTGGGTCGCGACGCTGCCGGTGTTTTACCATCGCTGGTGCTGCCGGATCCTGGGGCTGCGGGTGCGGCGCATCGGCCGGCCGGTCACGGCGCGACCGGTGCTGTTTGCGTCCAACCACGTCTCCTACCTCGACATCGAGGTGTTGGGATCGCTGATCCCGGGTTCGTTCGTCGCCAAGAGCGAGGTTGCCGGCTGGCCGCTGTTCGGGTGGCTGGCGAAGCTGCAGCGCTCGGTGTTCGTCGATCGTCAGGTGCGGTCGACCGCGACGCAGCGCGACGCCATCGCCGAGCGGCTCGCCGCCAAGGACGCGCTGATCCTGTTTCCGGAAGGCACCAGCGGCGACGGCAACCGGGTGCTGCCGTTCAAGAGTGCGCTGTTCAGCGTCGCCGAGCGCGGCGGCGATACACTGGCGGTGCAGCCGGTCTCGGTCGCCTATACCAGGCTCGACGGCATGCCGCTGGGGCGCCGCTACCGTCCGCTCTTCGCCTGGTACGGCGGAATGGCCCTGCCGCCGCATCTGTGGCGGATGCTGGGATTGGGCGCGGTCGAAATCGTGGTCGAATTTCACGCCCCGACCAGCCTTGCCGATCGCGGCTCCCGCAAGGCGCTCGCGCAGTACTGCCACGAACAGGTCGCCCGCGGCGTCGCCAGTGCGCTCGCCGGCCGCCGCCAGCCCCGCCCCGAGGCGCGCCGCAAGAAGGCAGCCCGGCCCGCCCGCGGCGATGTCGCCGCGCCGGTCGTGAGCTGATGCCTGAATTTCCCAACCAGGCTTTTCGATGACGAAGCGCGTTTACATCAAGACGTATGGTTGCCAGATGAACGTCTACGACTCGGCAAGAATGGCCGATGTGACGGCGGCGCTCGGCTATGCCGAGACGGAGCGGGCCGACGACGCCGATCTGGTGATCCTCAATACCTGTCACATCCGCGAGAAGGCTGCCGAGAAGGTCTATTCCGAGCTCGGTCAGATCCGGCGGCTCAAATCCGCCAAGGCGCGGCGCGGCGGCCGCATGCTGATCGGCGTCGCCGGCTGCGTCGCCCAGGCCGAAGGCGAGGAAATCCGCCGGCGCGCGCCTTTTGTCGACATCGTGTTCGGGCCGCAGGCCTATCACCGGCTGCCAGAAATGATCGCCGCCGCGACCTGCACCCCGGAGGGCGGTGTTATCGACACCAGCTTTCCGGCCGACCCGAAATTCGACGCCTTGCCGGCCAACCGCAATACGGACACCTCGGCGTTTTTGACGATCCAGGAGGGTTGCGACAAATTCTGTACCTTCTGCGTCGTGCCCTATACGCGCGGCGCCGAGGTATCGCGGCCGGCGGCGCAGATCGTCGCGGAGGCCGAAGGGCTCGTCGCTGCCGGCGCGCGCGAGATCACGCTCCTCGGACAGAACGTCAATGCCTATCACGGGACGTCGCCGGATGGTGGCCGCTGGCGGCTCGGTGATCTGATCCGCGAACTCGCCGAGCGGCTCGACCTGCCGCGCATTCGCTACACGACTTCGCATCCGCTCGACGTCGATGACAGTCAGATCGCCGCCCATCGCGACGTGCCGCAGCTTATGCCGTTCCTGCATCTGCCGGTGCAAAGCGGTGCCGACCGCGTGCTCGAGGCGATGAACCGGCGCCACACCGCCGACGATTACCGGCGGACCGTCGAACGGCTGCGGCAGGCGCGCTCCGATCTGGCGCTGTCGTCGGATTTCATCGTCGGCTTTCCCGGCGAGACCGACGCCGAATTCGCCGCGACCCTGGCACTTGTCGAGGAGATCGGATTTGCCCAGGCCTTTTCGTTTAAATATTCGTCGCGGCCGGGCACGCCGGCGGCAAGCGATCCCGACCAGGTGCCGGAGCCGGTCAAGGCCGAGCGGCTCGCTACGCTGCAGGCGCTGCTGCAGCTGCAGCAGCGCGCCTTCAACCGGGCTTGCACTGGCGCCGTGATGCCGGTGCTGTTCGACCGGATGGGCCGCCATCCGGGTCAATTGCTTGGCCGCAGCCCGTACATGCAGGCTGTCCATGCCGAGCTGCCGGCCGATCGGATCGGTGACATCGTCCCGGTGACGATCCGCGCCGCGCTGGCCAACAGCCTCGCCGGCGAAGCGAGCTCCGAGGCAGCAATCGGAGCGGCGGCATGAGCGCAGCCTCCGCCGCGCCCGCCCCGGGTGGCCGAAGCCAAGTCGAATTCGACGACAATCTGCTGGTGCCGCTGCTCTACGGCGAGCGCGACCAGAACCTCGACCGGATCGAGCGCCAGCTCGGCGTGTCGCTGGTGCCGCGCGGCAACCGCCTGACGATCTCAGGGCCGGCTTCCGCGACCGAGGTCGCCCGGCTCGCCCTGTCGCGCCTCTACAACCGCCTCAAGAGCGGCGACGAGATCGATGTTGCCGCGGTCGAAGCCGGGGTGCGCCTCGCTCAGGCTGAGATCGACGAGAAGAATCCGACCTTGTGGAGCGAGGAAGCCGGGTTTCGTACCAGGAAGCGCCGCGTCGTGCCGCGCACGGCGGCGCAGGCCGAATACGTCAAGGCGATGCGCGAAAAGGAGCTGGTGTTCGGCCTCGGTCCGGCCGGCACCGGCAAAACCTATCTCGCGGTCGCCGCCGGGGTCGACCTGCTGATGACCGGCCGCGTCGAGCGGCTGATCCTGTCGCGGCCGGCGGTCGAGGCCGGCGAGCGTCTCGGCTTTCTGCCCGGGGATCTGCGCGACAAGGTCGACCCGTATCTGAGACCGATATTCGACGCGCTCAATGACATGCTGCCGGCCGAGCAATTGGCGAAGCGCCTCGGCACCGGCGAAATCGAGGTCGCGCCGATCGCCTTCATGCGCGGCCGGACATTGGCGCATGCCTTCGTGATCCTCGACGAGGCGCAGAACACGACACCGGTGCAGATGAAGATGTTTCTCACCCGGCTCGGCGAGGGTTCGCGCATGGTCATCAATGGCGACCCGACCCAGGTCGACCTGCCCGTCGGCACCCGGTCCGGTCTCGCCGATGCGCTCGAGGCTTTGCACGGCCTCGATGATGCGGCGGTGGTGCGGTTCACCGCGCAGGATGTGGTCCGGCACCGGCTGGTGGCGCGCATTGTCGGTGCGTATGAGACCCGGGACCGGATTGCTCGGGGTGGCGATGAGCCGACCTGAGGCAGACGTGAACGGTGTGCCGCCTCTCATGCTTTCAGTTGAAATCGGCGTCGAGTGCGAGGAGTGGCGCCGGGCCTGTCCCGAGGCGGCGGTGCTGGCGCGGGCGGCTGCGGAGGCGGCCTTCAAAGCCTCGGACGAAAAGGCGAAATTGCCGCCGTCGCAGCGGATCGTCATCGGTGTCACTTTGGCCGATGACACCGAGCAGCGTCGGCTCAATCGCATTTGGCGCGGCAAGGATGCGAGCACCAATGTGCTCGCCTTCCCGGTCGCCGGATCGGAAGCGCCGCCATCGGGCGCACCGCTCCTGCTGGGGGATGTCGTACTCGCGCTTGAAACGATCGCCGCCGAGGCTGCGGCGCAGAACAAGCCCTTGGCCGACCATCTGCGTCACCTCGTGGTGCACGGCGTGCTGCACCTGCTCGGGCACGATCATCAAGAGCCGACCGAGGCGGACGCGATGGAACGGCACGAGACCGCAATCCTCGTGGAATTAGGGGTGCCGGATCCGTATCGCGATATTATCTGAAGACAAACCCGGGTACCGCCTGTCCATGAGCGAAAGCGAGCCGTCCGTCGGCGACGGCCCATCCGATCAACAGCCCGTTCCGTCGCGGCTGCGCGACCTTTTGCGGCGGCTCCGCCGCCGGCGCAGCCCGCGCGAGCCGATCGAGGCTGTAATTGCCGCCGCCACCGCCGAGGGCGAGCCGATCACGCCGCAAGAGCGAGTGCTGATCGCCAACGTCTTCAAGGTCCATGACCTGACCGCCGCCGATGCGATGGTGCCGCGTGTCGACATCGTCGCGCTCGACGTCGAGCAGCCCTTTGCAGACGTCGTCAAATGCATGATCGAGCACGCTCATTCGCGCCTGCCGATCTACCGCGAGACGCTCGATGACGTGATCGGCTTCATCCACGCCAAGGATGTGCTGGCGGCGGTGGCCGATCGCCGCCCGGCCAAATTGTCGAAGATGCTGCGCAAGGTGCTGTTCGTCGCGCCGTCGATGCCAATCCTCGACCTTCTGGTGCAGATGCGGCAGACGCGTACACACTTCGCGATGGTGGTCGACGAGTTCGGCGGCATCGATGGCCTCGTCACGATCGAGGATCTGATCGAGGAGATCGTCGGCGACATCGAAGACGAGCATGATGTCGCGGTCGGGCCCAGTCTGATCGAGCGGCCCGACGGCACCGTGATCGCCGATGCCCGCATCCCGATCGAGGAATTGGAAGCGCATCACGGCACCCGGCTGCGGCCGGAAGGCGAGCAGGACGAGGTCGATACGCTGGGCGGGCTCGTCTTTACCCTCGCTGGGCGGGTGCCGAAGCGCGGCGAGGTCATTGCCCACCCCGACGGGCTCGAATTCGAGGTGCTCGACGCCGATCCGCGCCGGATCAAGCGGCTGCGGGTGCGGGGGCTGCCGCCGCCGACGCCCGCGGACGGTGTCGCGGGTGCCTGACAGCGCCGCCCTGCGCGTCCAGCCCGGCGCCCGCATGGAGACGCCGCTGTGCCGGTTGGCCGGTCAGCTAGCGGCGCTGAGCGGCTGGCGGCGGTACGGGCTGGGGTTCCTGCTCGGCGCGCTGCTCGCGGGCGCGTTTCCACCGGTCGATTTGGTCCCGCTGATTTTCGTCTCGTTTCCGGCGCTGCTGTGGCTCGACGACGGCGACCGCGGGCCGTGGTCGTCGGCGCTTCTCGGCTACGTCTTCGGCCTTGGTTTTTTCGTCGCCGGCATGTACTGGATTGCCGCCGCGCTGCTGGTCGATATCGCCGCATTCTGGTGGGCTCTGCCGTTCGCGGTGCTCGGCATTCCGGCCGTGCTGGCGCTGTTTTGCGGGGCGGTGATGCTGGTCACCGCCTTCGCAACCGCGAGACTCGCGCTATCGCCGCTGGCCCGCATATTTGTCTTTGCGGTGGCGTGGAGCGCCGCCGAGTGGGTTCGCGGTCATGCGCTGACCGGTCTGCCCTGGAACCTGACCGGCTATGTCTGGTCGGGTGGCTTCCCCGGCGCTCTCGCGGTTCTGCAAACCACCGCCGCGGTGGGGATATACGGCCTCGGCGCCCTGACGGTTTTGGCCGCCGCGTTGCCGGCGCTTTACGGCATTCCCTCATTGCTGCCGCTGTCGCCGGCGAGGCGCTGGGCGCCGGCGCTGTTGGCTGCCGCATTGATCATCGTCCCCGGCGTTCTCGGCGCGGCGCGGCTGTCCGTCGCGTCGCCGGCAACCACCGGTCTCTGGCTGCGGCTTGTGCAGCCGTCGATCCCGCAGAATTTGAAATGGGACGCCGCCGCCGCCGAGGAGAATCTGCATCGCCTGATAGAGCTCAGCGCAGCGCCGGCGCCGCACCCGCTGGCGGCGGTGCTGTGGCCGGAAGCGGCGGCGCCGTTTCTGCTGGAGCGCGACCCCGGGCATCGCCGCGCGATCGGCGCGGTCGCGCCAAAGACCGGCTACGTGATCACCGGTGCGTTGCGCGCGAACCCGCCGCCGGACTCGGTCACGCAGGTCTGGAACAGCATCGAGGCCGTCGATGCCGCGGGCGACATCCGAGCCCGCTACGACAAGGCGCACCTCGTCCCATTCGGCGAATATGTGCCGTTCAAGGAGTGGCTGCCGATCAAGAAGATCACTGCCGGCGCGATCGATCTGAGCGCCGGTCCCGGGCCGCAGACGATTGCGCTGCCGGGTCTGCCGGCCTTTTCTCCTTTCGTCTGCTTCGAGGTGATCTTTCCAGGAACCGTAAGCGATCGTGGCGATCGGCCGGGCTGGCTGCTCAATGTCACCAATGACGCGTGGTACGGCCGCAGCTCCGGTCCCTATCAGCATTTTGCGATCGCCCGCACTCGTGCGGTCGAGGAGGGATTGCCGTTGGTGCGCGCCGCCAATAACGGCATCAGCGGGGTCATCGATGCGGATGGCCGGGTTGTCGCCCGGACCCATCAGAATGATGTGACCTATGCCGACGTCGAGCTGCCGGCCGCCGGGCCGGGGACGCCCTACCAGCGGATCGGCGACTGGGGCTTTCTCGTGTTGCTGACCATCGGCCTGATCCCGGCGGCGCTACGTCTGCGGTAGCGGCCCCTCATATCCAAATCGCACCGCTTACCTGCGGTTGTATGCCGCTGGTTGACGCACACCATCGTATGGAATTATCACCGCTCGACCCCGTACTGGCGAGCGAGCGTATATGGCGCAGACACCGCCCCGACGGCCGCGCCGCCGTCCGGGCGATGGTCCGGACCCGATCGACCTTGGTGTCGGCGCGCGCATCCGGGAGCGCCGGGATAGCCTGGGCATCACTCAGGATCGGCTTGCCGCCGCGATCGGCGTTACCTTTCAGCAGGTGCAGAAATATGAGCGCGCCGCCAACCGGATCGGGGCGAGCCGGTTGTGGTATATCGCGCGCGCCCTCGATGTGCCGGTGCCGTTCTTCTTCGGTGAAGATGATCCGGCGCGGGCACTCGGCTTTGGCGAGGATCGGGCGGATGGCTTCGACGCCGATCCGCTGCGCCGGCGCGAGACAAAGGAGCTGGTGAACAGTTATTTCGAGATCGTCGATCCCGAACTGCGCCGCGGCTTTTTCGAACTGGCCAGATCGCTGGCCTCGGACCCTCCCAAGCGCCGCCCTCGGACGCGCAAATAGCACCACTGAGACCGAGATGGCGCTTGACGGGTCCGGCGCGAGGCTCGACAAGGACGCCGCGGCCCAGGGGACGGCCGCGCCTTGCCCGGCCGGCATAACAGCAGGCCGGAGTTTTGCACGTTAAGGCCTGTTGAGGAAGGATCTGGACCTTGCATAAGCGCGACTTCGTCTTTACCAGCGAATCGGTGTCGGAGGGGCACCCGGACAAGATTTGCGATCGCGTCTCCGATGCGATCGTCGATACGTTCCTTGCGGCTGAGCCGCAGGCGCGGTGCGGGGTGGAAACCCTGGTCACGACCAATCTGGTGGTCCTCGCCGGCGAGGTTCGCGGCCCCGCCTCGGTCACCAAGGACAAGCTGATCGATGTCGCCCGAAAGGCGATCCGCGACATCGGCTACGAGCAGGACAATTTCCATTGGCAGAAGGCGGATGTGCTGTTCCACATCCACGGTCAATCGAGCGACATCGCCCAGGGCGTCGACGCGTCGGGCAACAAAGACGAGGGCGCCGGCGACCAAGGCATGATGTTCGGCTATGCCTGTGCCGAGACGCCGGAATTGATGCCGGCGCCAATCTATTACGCGCACAACATCCTGCGCGCGTTGTCGGCCGCGCGGCATGCCGGAAAGACGCCGCTGCTCGGCCCGGATTCGAAGAGCCAGGTCACTCTGCAATATGCCGATGGGAAGCCGGTGCGCGCGACCAAGGTCGTCGTCTCGATCCAGCATGACGACAGCATCGATGCCGATCGAGTCCGCGAGATCGTGCGTCCCTATGTCGTCGAGACGCTGCCCGACGGCTGGATGTGCGACGAAGCAAATTTCCTGGTCAACCCGACCGGGCGGTTCGTGATCGGTGGCCCGGACGGCGACGCCGGCGTGACCGGGCGCAAGATCATCGTCGACACTTATGGTGGCGCCGCGCCGCATGGCGGCGGCGCCTTTTCCGGCAAGGACCCGACCAAGGTCGACCGCTCCGCCGCCTACGCCGCCCGCTACCTCGCCAAGAACGTCGTCGGCGCCGGCCTCGCCGAACGCTGCACGATCCAGGTCGCTTATGCGATCGGAGTTGCGAAGCCGCTATCCTTTTATGTCGAGACCGACGCCGATCTCGACGAGGACAAGCTCGGCCGCGTCCTGCAAGAGCTGATGGATTTGTCGCCGCGCGGCATCCGCACCCATCTCGGGCTCAACAAGCCGGTCTACACCCGCACCTCGTCCTATGGCCATTTCGGCCGCAAGCCCGACGCCGATGGTGGGTTCTCGTGGGAGCGGCTCGACCTCGTCGACGAGTTGCGCCGCGCCTTCTGACGGTGTGAACGGACCGCCACCCGACCATCGGACCCGACTTTATGGCCGCCGTCGCGGCCGGCCGCTGCGCGAGGGCCGGCGTCGTACCAAGGACGAGCTGCTGCCGCGGCTGGCGATTGGCTTGCCGGAGTGCGGCGCGCTCGATCCGCTCGCGCTGTTCGCGCGACCGCCGGAGGCGGTGTGGCTGGAGATCGGCTTCGGCGGTGGCGAGCACCTCGCGGAGCAGGCTGCCCTCCACCCGGCAATCGGCTTCATCGGCTGTGAGGTGTTCGACAACGGCGTCGCCCGGCTCGTCGGCGAGATCGCCCAGCGCGGCCTCGACAATGTCCGCGTCTTCATCGACGACGCGCGGCTGCTGCTCGAGGCATTGCCCCCGGCCTCGCTCGGTCGCGTCTTCATCCTGTTTCCCGATCCGTGGCCGAAGGCGCGGCACCACAAGCGGCGTCTCGTTGCCCCGCCGACCCTCGACCGGCTGGCCGCGGTCATGGCCGACGGCGCCGAGCTGCGCCTGGCGACCGATGATCCCGGCTATCTCGCCTGGATGCTCGAACACATGACGGCGCACTCCGAATTCCGCTGGCTCGCGCGGCGTCCGGCCGATTGGCGCCAGCGCCCGGCCGATTGGCCGCCGACCCGCTACGAGGAAAAGGCGGTTGCCGCCGGCCGCACCCCGGTCTTCCTGTGCTTCGTGAAGATGCCGCGAGGCTCCTGAACCCGTTTCTGCAAGCTCCATGACAACTCTCAAACCGGCTTCGATGCGTCATTCGATTGCGCGCCTGTCTTCGTTCGTCATCTCCGTCTCGTGTTCTATCTCGCTGATGTTGCTGACCGGCGGTTGCGAACCCCTTCCGCCGATCGCGGCGCCCGGGTTGCCGAGCTTCGGCTTTCCGGATTTCACCCATATGTCCTCGGACTTCGCCCGCATGTTTCCGGATTTTTCGCGCATGATGGCCGACCTGTTCGGAACGAACCTCGACACCCCGGTGGTGCAACAGCCGCCGGCACCTCATCCGGCTGTGGCGGACCGCGTGATCGTGCTGAAAAGCCGGCGTCTGCTGCAGCTGGCGCAAAACGGTCAGGTATTCGAGAGCTACCCGATCGCGCTCGGTCGGGACCCGGTCGGGCCGAAGCAGCGGCAGGGCGACGGCCGCACACCTGAAGGCGTCTATCGCATCGATTGGCGCACCGAGGACACGAAATACACGCGATACACGCGCGAGCTCCACATTTCCTATCCCGAGGAGCGCGACCGCGAGCGGGCTCGGGCGCAGAACGTCGACCCCGGCGGCGCGATCTTCGTTCACGGTTTGCCGCGCGATTACGGCGCCTTCGACCCGCCGGTCTGGTACCGCGATTGGACCGAGGGCTGCATCTCGGTCGGCAACGTCGCGATCACCAAGATCTGGGACGCCGTTCCCGACGGCACCCCGATCGAAATCCGCCCCTGAACGACCGCCGCAGACCCGCTTTACCCTTGCCAGCAGCGCCGCTTTGCCTATATACGACGGGCAAAAGTCCCATAGGGTCTGCTCGGTAAAGGATGGGCGACCCCGTTTCGCGGAGTGGGCCAGCGGCCCACTTTTTATTTGAGCTTTCGAGTCTTCGCCCGGATAGGAAACGGTTGACCGATACGAACGAGATTGTCCGGATTATCGAGCCGTCGCTGACCGCGATGGGCTATCGGCTGGTGCGCGTCGCGATGATCGGCCGCGCGACGCTGCAGATCATGGCCGAGCATGCCGATGATGCGCCGATGACGGTTGCGGACTGCGCCGACATCAGCCGCACGGTCTCCGCCCTGCTCGATGTCGCAGACCCGATCGCTGGCGCTTACATGCTCGAAGTCAGCTCGCCGGGCATCGACCGACCGCTGGTCCGCCCAGAGGATTTCGACCGTTTCGCGGGCTTCGAGGCCAAAGTTGAACTCGCCGCGCCGATCGAGGGCCGCAAGCGCTTTCGCGGGCGGCTTTTGGGCCGCAGCGAGGATCGCATCCGCCTTGCCACCGACACCGGCGAGGTGGCCTTGCCCTTCACCGCCGTCGCCAGGGCAAAACTTGTCGTGACCGACGACCTGCTGGCCGCGCATCAGACGCGTCCGGCTCAGATTCACTGAAAGCACGAGAACATCGATGGAAACCACGACCTACGCCCGCCCCGAACTTCTCCAGGTCGCCGACACGGTCGCGCGCGACAAGGGGATCGACCGCGACGAGGTGCTCGACGCGATGGAGCAGGCGATCCAAAAGGCGGGGCGGTCGAAATATGGCCAGGAATACGACATCCGCGCCGAGATCGACCGCCGCAACGGCGAAATCCGGCTGCTCCGCTTCCGCGAGGTCGTCGACACGGTCGAGAACGAGGCGACCCAGATGCCGATCTCGGCCGCGCAGCGGCTCAATGCCGAGGCTGAAATCGGCGACTTCATTACCGATCCGCTGCCGCCCATCGATTTCGGCCGGATCGCCGCCCAGACCGCGAAGCAGGTGATCGTGCAAAAGGTGCGCGACGCCGAGCGTCAGCGCCAATACGGCGAGTTCAAGGACCGGGTCGGCGAGATCGTCAACGGTCTCGTCAAACGGGTCGAGTTCGGCAATGTCGTCGTCGATCTCGGGCGCGCCGAGGCGATGCTGCGCCGCGACGAATTATTGCCGCGTGAGAGCTTCCGCCAGGGCGAGCGGGTCCGTGCCTATATCTATGATGTGCGCCAGGAGCCGCGCGGGCCGCAGATTTTCCTGTCGCGCACGCATCCGCAATTCATGGCCAAGCTGTTCGCTCAGGAGGTGCCGGAGATCTACGACGGCATCATCGAGATCAAGGCGGTGGCGCGCGATCCCGGAAGCCGCGCCAAGATCGCGGTCATCTCACGCGACAGCCGCATCGACCCGGTCGGCGCCTGCGTCGGCATGCGCGGCAGCCGCGTCCAGGCCGTCGTCGGCGAATTGCAGGGCGAGAAGATCGACATTATCCCGTGGTCGTCCGATCCGGCGACCTTCGTCGTCAACGGGCTGGCCCCGGCCGAGGTCAGCAAGGTCGTGATGGACGAGGAGCAGCGCCGCATCGAGGTCGTCGTTCCGGACGACCAGCTGAGCCTCGCGATCGGCCGCCGCGGCCAGAATGTGCGGCTCGCCTCGCAGCTGACCGGCTGGGACATCGATATTCTGACCGAGGCTGAGGAATCGGAGCGCCGCACCGAGGAGTTCCGCACCCGCACCCAGATGTTCATCGAGGCGCTCGATATTGATGACGTGATCGCCCACCTGCTGGTGACTGAAGGCTTCACCTCGCTCGAGGAGGTCGCCTATGTGCCGGTCGAGGATCTCGCCGAGATCGAGGGCTTCGATGTCGATATCGCCGGCGAATTGCAGGAGCGTGCGCGCAATGCGCTGGAGCGGCGTGACCGCGGATATGTCGAGCGCTACCACGAGCTCGGCGTAAGCGACGAACTTGCGGCGGTCGAGGGGCTGACACCCGGCATGCTGGTGACGCTCGGCGAAAACGACATCAAGACGCTCGACGATTTCGCCGGGCTCGCCGGCGACGAGCTGGTCGAGATGCTTGAAGCGGCGAACAAGGACGGTCCCAAGCTAGAGCTCGACGATGCCAACGCAATGATCATGGCGGCGCGCGCGCATTGGTTCGAAGACGACGCTGCCGATGCCGACAAAGCGCCGGCGGCGCAGGAGTAGGGATCACGACGGGCGGCGCGAGCGCGACGGCAACGCACCACGACACCGGCCCGCACCGGCGGTGCGTTGTCACTGGTGCGATCGGGGATCGTGCCCGGTTGCTGCGCTTTGTCGTCGGCCCCGATGGCGAGGTCGTGGCCGATGTCGCGGCTCGGCTGCCGGGGCGGGGTTTGTGGTTGACCCCGCAGCGCGATATAGTGGAGCGGGCGGCGGCCAAGCGGCTTTTCGGGCGGGCGGCGCGCCGGCTGGTGACGGTGCCGCCCGATCTCGCGGATCGCGTCGAGGCCTTGCTGGTCCGGCGCTGCGGTGACGCGCTCGGCCTTGCACGCCGCGCGGGTGGTGCGGTTTCCGGCTTCGACCGGGTTGCCGAGGCGGTGCGGCGAGGCCAGGCGAGGGCGCTGTTGTTCGCGCTCGATGGCGCCGAAGGCGGCCGCCGCAAATTGGGCGCGCTCGGGCGCGAGCTGCCGGCGGCGACCGTGATGTATGCCGCGGAATTGGGTACCGCATTCGGCCGTGACCGGGCGGTGCACGTCGCGGTAGGGCCGGGCGCATTGTGCGGCCGGCTTTTGGTCGATCTGGAGCGGCTCGCCGGTTTTCGGGCGACGGCCGCGCTGGATCACGGAACCGGTTCGGCTGCGGCCGGGCCGCAATTGCAGGATGGTGGCGTCGGATCACATGGCTGAAGCGAACGAGCAAGATCAGACCGAGCAAGAGCAGAAGCGCCCGCTGACGCTGCGTACCGGCGGCACCCTCGGCCTGCGTCGGCCGGTCGAGACCGGCCAGGTGCGGCAAAGCTTCTCGCATGGCCGCTCGAAGCAGGTCACCGTCGAGGTGCGCAAGAAGCGCGTCATCGGCCCGGGCTCCGCGCCTGAGCCGGCCCGTGCCGAACCCGGCGCGACAGTTGCCCGGGCGGAGCCTGCGGTGTCGGAGCCGATCTCGGCCCCGAGGACCGAGCCGGCGCGCCGCCCGACGGGGGTGCCGCGGCAGCTGACCGCCGAGGAGACCGCCGCCCGGGTGCGCGCGGTCCAGGATGCCGCCAAGGCCGATGTCGAGGCGCGCCGCCGTGCCGCGCTGGCCGAGGCCGATCGCCGCCGCGAAGAGGAAGAGCGCGCTGCCGCCGAAGCGCGCCAACAGGCCGAGGACGAGGTGCGTCGCCGCACCGAGGAAGTCGAGGCCCGTAAGCGCGAGCAAGGGGACGCACAAAAGCGCGCCGAGGAAGAAGCGGCCCGCCGCAAGGAGGAAGAGTCCCGCCGCGAGGTCGCCGAACGCGCCGGCAAGGCTGCCGCTGCCAAGGTCGCCGCTCTCGCCGCCGCCGGCAAGATGCCGGCCGAGGAAGAGGAAGAAGCTCCGGCTCAGGCCCGGCGCCCCGGCGCGCCGGGCGCTCGCCGGCCGCCGACCCCCGCCCGTCGTGACGAACCCCGTCGCCGCACCGGCAAGATGACGGTGACCCGCGCCCTATCCGACGACGACGAGCGGATGCGCAGTCTCGCCGCCGTGCGCCGCGCCCGTGAGCGCGAGCGGCAGCGGCTTCACCAGGCTCAGGGCGAGCAGCAGAAGATCGTCCGCGAAGTCATCATCCCCGAGACGATCACCGTCCAGGAGCTCGCCAACCGGATGGCCGAGCGCGGCGTCGACGTGATCAAGGCGCTGATGCGGATGGGGGTCATGGCGACCCCGTCGCAGGTCATCGATGCCGACACCGCCGAACTGGTGGTGACCGAATTCGGTCACCGCTTGCGCCGCGTCGCCGAGAGCGACGTCGAGATCGGGTTGCGCGGCGACGCCGATGAGGAGGGCGATGCTGCGCCGCGCGCGCCGGTGGTCACGATCATGGGCCATGTCGATCACGGCAAGACCTCACTGCTCGACGCGCTGCGCGAGACGGATGTCGCCGGCGGCGAGGCCGGTGGCATCACCCAGCACATCGGCGCCTATCAGGTCACCCTGAGAAACGGCCGGCAGATCACCTTTATCGATACTCCCGGCCACCAGGCCTTCACCTCGATGCGGGCCCGCGGCGCCGATGTCACCGACATCGTTGTGCTCGTCGTCGCCGCCGATGACGGCATCATGGAGCAGACGGTCGAGGCGATCCGGCACGCCAAGGCGGCCGAGGTGCCGATCATCGTCGCGATCAACAAGATCGATCGCCCCGATGCGAAGCCGGAGCGGGTCCGTCAGGAATTGCTGCAGCACGAGCTCGTCGTCGAAGAGCTCGGCGGCGAGGTGCTCGATGTCGAGGTTTCGGCGCTGAAAAAGACCAACCTCGACAAGCTCGAGGAAGCGATCCTGCTTCAGTCGGAATTGCTCGACCTCAAATCCAACCCAAACCGGCCGGCCGAAGGCGTTGTTCTCGAAGCCAAGCTCGAGCGCGGGCGAGGTCCGGTGGCGACCGTGCTGATCCAGCGCGGCACGCTGAAAGTCGGCGATATCTTCGTCTCCGGCGCCGAGTGGGGCCGGGTGCGGGCGCTGACCGACGATCGCGGACAGAACCAGCGCGAGGCCGGCCCGTCGGTGCCGATCGAGGTGTTGGGCCTCAACGGCATCCCGCTCGCCGGTGACGATTTCGTCGTCGTCGACAATGAGAGCCGGGCGCGCGAGGTCACCGATTTCCGGGCCCGGCGGCGGCGCGACACCGCGGCTGCGACGGCCGGGCGCGGCACGCTCGAACAGATGTTCTCGCAGATCGCGTCGGGCGTTGCCAAGGAGCTGCCGATCGTCGTCAAATCTGACGTCCAGGGCTCGCTTGAGGCGATCACCGGCTCGCTGGGGAAACTGTCGACCGAAGAGGTCGCGGTCCGCGTGCTTCATTCTGCGGTCGGCGGCATCACCGAAAGCGACGTGATCCTCGCCAAGGCGACCAACGCGGTGATCATCGGCTTCAATGTCCGCGCCAATCCGCAGGCGCGCGACCTGGCGCGGCGCGACGGTGTCGAAATCCGCTACTACTCGATCATCTACGACGTGATCGACGATATCCGCAACGCGCTGTCCGGCATGCTGGCGCCGACGCTGCGCGAGAAGCTCCTCGGAAATGCAGCGATCCGCGAGGTGTTCAACATCACCCGGGTCGGGAAGGTCGCGGGCTGTCGCGTCACCGAAGGTACCGTTCGCCGCGGCGCCAAGGTGCGTCTCTTGCGTGACAACGTCGTGATTCACGAGGGCACGCTGAAGACGCTGAAGCGCTTCAAGGACGAGGTGCGCGAGGTTCAGGAAGGCTACGAGTGCGGCATGGCCTTCGAGAACTACGACAACGTCCAGGTCGGCGACGTCATCGAGTGCTTCGAGGTCGAGGAGGTCGCGCGGGCGCTCTAAAGGCTTCTCGACCGTTCATGGCCGGGTTTGGCCCGGCCATCCACGATCGGATGCCCGGCACAAGGCCGGGCATAAACGATTTTAGAGATGGGCTTCGCTGCGCATTCGCCCAAAGCCATCACATAGAACAGATGCCTCGTCGCAGACGCCACCATGAATTCGGCTTGCCGGCGCAGCCGCCAAGCCAGCGGCAGCTGCGGGTCGGCGAGGAATTGCGCCACGCGCTGGCGCAATTGCTGCGCCCGGGCGAGTTGCGCGACCCGGCCTTGCAGGAGGCCAGCGTCACCGTGACCGAGGTGCGGATGAGCCCCGACCTGCGCAACGCCAGCGCCTTCGTGATACCGCTCGCCGGCACCAGGGCCGATGAGGTCATGGCCGGGCTCGAACGCAGCGCCGGTTTTCTGAAAGCTCGCATTGGCCGCAGTCTCGGCCTGCGCCACACGCCGAGCCTCGTCTTCGCCTTCGACCGGGCGTTCGAGTCGGCCGAACGCATCGCCACCCTACTGGCCGACCATGCGGTCGAGCGCGACCTGCATCCGTCCGACGCCGAGGACGAGAATGGGGACTGAGCCGGGGCTCAGCGGCTGGCTGGTGATCGACAAGCCGCGGGGGCTGACCTCGAGCCGCGTCGTCGAAAAATTGCGCCATATCCTCAAGGTCAAGACGGGCCACGCCGGCACGCTCGATCCACTCGCCACCGGGGTGCTGCCGGTTGCACTCGGCGAGGCGACCAAAACTGTTCGCTTCGCCTCGCCCGGCCGCAAGCGCTACCGGTTTACGGTGTGCTGGGGTGCCGCCACCGACACCGACGACCGCGAGGGCTCGGTCATCGCCGAGAGCGCGGTCCGGCCAACCGCCGGGGACATTGGTGCGGCGCTGCCGGCCTTCACCGGAACGATCCTGCAGCGGCCGCCGGCCTTTTCCGCGATCAAGATCGCCGGCCGCCGCGCCTATGCGCTGGCCCGCGCCGGCCGCCCGCCGGAATTGACGGCGCGTCCGGTCGCGATCGACGAATTTCGGCTGCTCCGGGTCCTCGCCCCGGACCATGCCGAGTTCGAGGCCGCGGTCGGCGAGGGAACCTATATCCGCTCGCTCGCCCGCGATCTGGCGGCGGCGCTCGGAACCGTCGGTCACATCGCCGAATTGCGGCGGCTGGCGGTCGGCCCCTTCGCCGAGAACGCGGCGATTTCCCTGGATTCGGCGCTGGCGCTTGGGCATAGTCTCGCCGCTTCCGGGCATCTGCTGCCGATCGAGACGGTGCTGGACGACATCCCGGCACTCGCCCTGACGGCGGCCGAAGCCGTGCGATTGCGGCATGGACAGCGGGTAACCCCCGGTGATCCTTGTCAGCGGGCACGGCTCGACGGGCTCACGGACGGCACGATCATCGGCGCCAGGCACGACCAGCTTCTGATCGCGGTGGCGCAGATCGAAAACGGCGGTCTCAAGCCGGTGCGCATCCTCAATCGCTGAAAGGGAAAAATCCCGATGTCGATTACCGCCGAGCGCAAGCAGGAGCTCATTTCGGAATACGCGACCAAATCGGGCGATACCGGCTCGCCCGAGGTGCAGGTCGCGATTCTGTCGGAGCGGATCCGCAACCTGACCGACCACCTCTCGTCGCATAACAAGGACTTTCATTCGCGGCGCGGCCTGTTGGTCATGGTCGGCCAGCGGCGCCGACTGCTCGATTATCTCCGGCGTTCCGATGGCAAGCGCTACGAAACGCTGATCGGCCGCCTCGGGCTGCGCCGTTGAGTTTCACTGGCGATCACGGCCGACAGACAGCGCGCAGACCGGATTTGCGCGGCGGCCCGCTGATCGCCATATCCCTTCAATTCGGCGCCGCAGGGCGGCGCCAGGAATGCGGCGGCCGGAACGCAATCCGGCTTTCGCCGCCGCTGTCCGTTTGTTCGGAAGGATGATGAATGTTTCAGGTTTATCGTAAGGAATTGATGTGGGGTGGCCGCCGCCTCGTTCTCGAAACCGGCAAGATGGCCCGTCAGGCCGATGGCGCGGTGCTCGCGACCTACGGCGAAACCACGGTGCTGTGCACCGCAGTGGCGAATAAATCGGCCAAAGCTGGCCAGGATTTCTTCCCGTTGACCGTCAATTACCAGGAAAAGACCTTTGCCGCCGGCAAGATTCCCGGCGGTTTCTTTAAGCGTGAGGGCCGGCCGTCGGAAAAGGAGACGCTGACCTCGCGGCTGATCGACCGGCCGATCCGACCGCTCTTCGCCTCGGGGTTCCGTAATGAGACCCAGGTCGTCTGCACCGTTCTGAGCCACGATCTCGAAAACGACCCCGATGTCGTTGCGCTGGTCGGCGCCTCGGCGGCGCTGACCCTCTCCGGCATCCCGTTCCTCGGCCCGATCGCTGGGGCGCGCGTCGGCTTCATCGACGGTCAGTACGTGCTGAACCCCCGGCTCGACCAGCTGCCGGAATCGACGCTCGACCTGCTCGTCGCCGGCACCCAGGAAGGCGTGTTGATGGTCGAATCCGAAGCGAAAGAACTGTCGGAGGAGACGATGCTCGGCGCCGTCACCTTTGGCCATCAGGGCTTCCAGCCGGTCATCAACGCGATCATCGAACTGGCCGAGACCTGCGCCAAGGACCCGTGGCCGCTCGCCGAACCTGCCGCGAACAAGGCGGTGGTGGAAGCGCGCCTCCGCGAGTCCGTCGGGCCGCGGCTCGAAGCGGCCTACCGCGAGACCGGCAAGCAGGCGCGCAGCGACCTCCTCGACCAGGCAAAGGCCGCCGCGGCGGCGCTGTTCGACGATGAGAACGACCGCGCGCTGGCGCTGAAGCTGTTCAAGGATCTCGAAAAGGAGATCGTCCGCGGCGCGATCCTGCGCGACGGGAAGCGCATCGACGGCCGCGACACGCGCACGGTGCGGCCGATCACGGCCGAGGTCGGCCTGTTGCCGCGAACGCATGGCTCGGCCCTCTTCACCCGCGGCGAGACCCAGGCGATCGTCGTCGCCACCCTCGGCACAGGCCAGGACGAGCAGATCATCGACGCGCTCGAGGGCGAATACCGCGAAAACTTCATGCTGCACTACAATTTTCCGCCCTACTCGACGGGGGAAGCTGGGCGGATGGGCTCGCCAAGTCGGCGCGACATCGGCCATGGCAAGCTCGCCTGGCGCGCGGTGCGCCCGCTGCTGCCGTCGAAGGAGAGCTTTCCCTATACGATCCGCGTGGTCTCCGAAATCACCGAGTCGAACGGCTCATCGTCGATGGCCTCGGTGTGCGGCGCCTCGCTGGCGCTGATGGATGCCGGGGTGCCGCTGGGGCGCCCGATCGCCGGCATCGCGATGGGCCTGATCAAGGAGCCGCAGAGCTTTGCCGTGCTCTCCGACATTCTCGGCGACGAGGACCATCTCGGCGACATGGACTTCAAGGTCGCCGGCACCGAGCGCGGCATCACCGCACTGCAGATGGACATCAAGATCACCTCGATCACCGAGGAGATCATGAAGATCGCGCTGGAGCAGGCGCGTGAGGGCCGGGCGCACATTCTCGGCGAGATGTCGAAGGCGCTGACCGGCGCCCGCGAGGATGTCAGCGAAAATGCGCCGCGCATCACCACGATCTCGATCCCGAAGGACAAGATCCGCGAGGTCATCGGCTCGGGCGGCAAGGTGATCCGCGAGATCACCGAGACGACCGGCGCCAAGGTCGATATCGACGATGACGGCACGATCAAGGTCGCCGCCGTCGATGGCGCCGCGGCGAAGGCGGCGATCGACTGGATCAAGGGCATCGTCGCCGAGCCCGAACAGGGCGCGATCTATAATGGCAAGGTCGTCAAGGTCGTCGATTTCGGCGCCTTCGTGAACTTCCTCGGTTCCAAGGACGGTCTCGTCCACATCAGCGAGTTGGCGCAGCAGCGCGTCGGCAAGGTCGCGGACGTCGTCAAGGTCGGCGACGGCGTCAAGGTCAAGGTCCTCGGCTTCGACGACCGCGGCAAGGTCAAGCTCAGCATGCGCCAAGTCGATCAGCAGACCGGCGAGGATCTCGGCTCGGCGCGGCGTCAGGAGGCGAGGCCGGAGCCGGAGCAGGCGGCGATCTGAGGCTGGCGCCGCTCTTCGTCGGCGGCGCATGCCGCATCGGGGCCGGCAATGATCCTGCCGCCGGTAATCGGCCATCGCGGCGCTGCGGCGCGGGCGCCGGAGAACACGCTCGCCGGGTTTCGCCGCGCCAAGGCGCTCGGCTGTGACTGGGTTGAGTTCGACGTCCGGCTGACTGCCGACGGCGCGCTCGTCATCTGTCATGACGACCGGCTCGACCGCACCACCGACGGCAAGGGCCGGCTCGCCGACAAATCCTTGCAGCAGATTCGGCAGTATGACGCCGGCGCCTGGTTCGGCCCCCAGTTCCGCGGTGAGCGCGTGCCGACACTCGACGAGGCGCTGACGCTCTGCGCCGAACTCGCCCTTGGCGCCAATATCGAGATCAAGGCGGAACGCGGTCTCGCCCGCGCAACTGCGGCGGCCGTGTCGGTGAGCCTGGCTCGGCTTGGCCTCGCCGCACCGTCGGTCTTGGTGTCGAGTTTTGCCGTCGAGGTGCTTGCCGCGATGCGGGATCTGGCGCCGAAGGTCCCGCGAGGGTTGCTGCTCAGATTGCTGTCGCGGAGCTGGGCCGCTACCGCTGAGCGGCTCGACTGCACGACGGTCAATTTCGATCATCGGCGGTTGAGCATGCCGCTGATATCGGCGATCCGCGCCGCCGGGTATCCGCTGCTGGCCTATACCGTCAACGACCCCGGGCGGGCGCGGCAATTGTTTGATTGGGGGGTTACTTCCGTTTTTTCCGATGTTCCCGATATAATCCTATCGATGATCGCAGCACATCAGCCCGAGCGACCGGTGCGTCCGGGCGTCCCCGGCTTCGCCACTTTGCAGCCGGGAGCGGTTCGATGAAGCCTCTGCACCCGCTGATCATTTCCGGGCGCGAAGTCCTGCCGCTGGTTGAGGGCGGCAAGGGCATCTCGATCTCGAACGGCGAGAGTTCCGGCGCCTGGGCAGCCTCCTGCGGTGTCGGCACCTTTTCCGGGGTCAACGCCGACAGCTATAACCAGGCTGGCGAGTTGATCCCGCAAATCTACCACGGCCGCACGCGCCGGGAGCGGCATGAGGAGCTGGTCGCCTACGCGATCGCCGGCGGCATCCAGCAGGCGCGGGTCGCCTATGAACGGTCGAACGGCGAAGGCCGCATCCACATGAACGTGCTGTGGGAAATGGCCGCCGCCGAGCGGGTTCTGCACGGCGTCCTCGACGGCGCCCGGGGCCTTATTCACGGCGTTACCTGCGGCGCCGGCATGCCATACCGCATCGCCGAGATTTGCGCCCGCTACGGCGTCTATTACTACCCGATCGTATCGTCGGGCCGCGCCTTCCGCGCCCTGTGGAAGCGCGCCTACCACCGGTTCCGCGACTGGCTCGGCGGCGTCGTATACGAGGATCCGTGGCTCGCCGGCGGCCACAACGGCATCACCAACAGCGAAGATCCGGCGCGTCCCGAACCGGCCTATCCGCGCGTCGCCGAGCTGCGCAGCCTGATGAGCGAATTCGGGCTCGACGCGACGCCGATCTTCATGGCCGGCGGGGTCTGGTGCCTGCGCGAATGGGCCGATTGGATCGACAACCCGGAACTCGGCCCGATCGCGTTCCAATTCGGCACCCGCCCGCTCTTGACCCAGGAAAGCCCGATCTCGGATGCGTGGAAGCGCCGCCTGCTGACCCTCAAGGAGGGCGACGTATCGCTGAACCGGTTCAGCCCGACCGGGTTCTACTCGTCGGCCGTGCGCAACGACTTTCTGCACGAGCTGGAGGCGCGCGCCGAGCACCAGGTCGCATATGCGATCGAAGCGGTCGGCGAGCACGCCGCGCCGTTCCGTGTCGGCGCCCGCGGCCGCCTCGTCTATTTGACTGCTCACGATCGCGAGGCCGCCGAGCGCTGGGTCGCCGAGGGTTTTACCGAGGCATTGCGGACGCCGGATTCGACGCTGATCTTCGTCACCCCGGAAAAGGCTTTTGAAATCCGCACCGACCAGATCAACTGCATGGGCTGCCTCAGCGCCTGCATGTTCTCGAATTGGGCGCAGAACGAGGCCGCCACGACCGGCAAGAAGACCGACCCGCGCAGCTACTGCATCCAGAAGACCCTGCAGGCGATCCGCCATTCCGACGACGTCGAGTTCCAGCTGATGTTCGCCGGCCACAACGCCTATCGCTTCGCCTCCGACCCGTTTTATGCCAACGGCTATGTCCCGACCGTGCGCGATCTGGTCGAGCGGCTGCAGACCGGCGACTGATCGTTTAAAGCGCTGGCGGCGCTTTATTTTCGGCCCGCGGACGCTTATATTTGGGACATGTCGTCGCTTGATCCATCGCCCGCCATTTTGGCCCGTCTGCGCCAAGCCGGGCTTCGCCCGACCCGTCAGCGCCTTGCTCTGGCTCGTTTGCTGTTCGATGCCGGCGACCGCCATGTGAGCGCCGAGCAATTGCATGGCGAGGCGGCGTCCGCGGCAATCCGGGTGTCCCTGGCGACAGTCTACAACACGCTGCACCAGTTCACCGATGCCGGACTGCTGCGCGAGGTCGTGGTCGAGCCCGGCCGCTCCTATTTCGATACCAATGTCGACGACCACCATCATTTTTTCTGCGAGTCGAGCGGTCGCTTGCAGGATATTCCGGGCGAGATGGTCATGGTCGGCAGCCTGCCGCAACCGCCCGATGGCACGGCGATCCGCCGCGTCGATGTGATCATCCGCGTCCGCCGCGAAGGCGAGCCCGAAACCGCGGCTTAACAAGCCTTCCCGCTCAGTTTAGAATTTTTCTAAAACGCGTTGACTCGGAGTCTGCGCATCTCTAAATTGCGCTTTGCGTGGCGCCGTCCGCTCAGGAATATGGAGCTGTGGCGGCCCCGTCCGGCAGAATTTTTGATCCCGCATATCAGGAGGGAAGGATGGCATCCTTAAAAGGCTCGAAAACCGAGGAAAACCTGAAGGCCGCATTCGCCGGCGAGAGCCAGGCCAACCGCCGCTATCTCTATTTCGCTCAGAAGGCCGATGTCGAAGGCTACAACGACGTGTCGGCGGTGTTCCGCTCGACTGCCGAGGGCGAGACCGGCCACGCGCACGGCCATTTGGAATATCTGGAAGAGGTCGGTGATCCGGCGACCGGCAAGCCGATCGGCGGCACCAGCGACAACCTCAAGGCGGCGATCGCCGGCGAGACGCACGAATACACCGACATGTACCCGGGCATGGCCCGCGCCGCCCGCCAGGAAGGCTTCGAGGAGATTGCCGATTGGTTCGAGACCCTCGCCAAGGCCGAGAAGTCTCATGCCGGCCGCTTTCAGAAGGCGCTCGACGCGCTGGAGGGTTAGCTTTCATCCCGGCCCGAAGGGGCGCCCAAGCGGGTGCCTCGGCGCTCTTTCTTTGTCGACGACCAGTGACTGAAGG
>DATARH010000038.1:0-6185 GCA_036264235.1 Allostellaceae bacterium | reverse complement strand
TTAGATTCACGACCAGCCGACCTACTTCCAGAAGATCCGGCAGGGCTGCGAGATCTTCTTCATCCCAAAGCTTGAAGGCGGCTGATCACCGGCGCCTTCAGCGCCGGCCGAAACCGATACCGCTCAGTACACCTCGCCGCCGCGACCGATGCGCCACACTTGGGGCAACGGCACGGCAGCAGCTGTGTATTGCTCAGTGCGCTTGGCCGGGCCCAGCGCTACTGCGCGGTGCTCGGCTCACCGCCCGGAGCCAGGGGCGTGTGCGCTGGCGCTCGCCTGACCCCAGTCCACGGCCGGGGCATGGCTCTGATCGGCCGACCACGCCTGCGGGGCGGCATAGAACTCGTTGGGCTGGACGGGCGCCTCGATGTAGGACGGCCCATGCGCGCTGGCGCTGGCCTGGCCCCTGTCGACCGCCGGAAACGACTGTGCGAATGCCAGTGCCGGCGCGACCGCTGCGATAACGCCGATCACCGCGCCGTAAAGAACCCGCTTCATGCTTCTCTCCTTTGTCCCCAAATGGAAGCCGGCCCGTTGCCGGCTTGAGGTGGACTCCGACCCGGGAGACGGCGGGTCGGACCTGATCTGGGACGCCGGGTTGAAGTCGAGCTTTCCCGAAGATGAAATCGCGTTCACCAAGCGCCGACCCGGCTGAAGCCGGCGCGCGTTGATTGCGGGCGGGTTTGACGCGCCCGACGATCGTGCGAACCAACGCGCCGGCTTCGGCTAGACTGGGGCGATGACGATCGCCGTCTCCCCATTGCGCACCGAGTTGCGCGCGACCCTGACGCTGGCGACGCCGCTGGCTGCCGCCAATCTGGCGATGATGGTCATGGGGATCACCAACGCGATCATGGTCGGGCATCTCGGCGGCGCGGCGCTCGCCGCCGCTGGCCTCGGGGGCGCGATCTACTTCACCCTGTGCATGATCTGCCAGGGCGTGCTGAACGCGGTCGCACCGCTGGCGGCGCATGCGATCGGCAGCGGCAGCCGCGAGGCCGCGGGTCTGATTGCCGGCGCCGGCATCACGATGGCGGCATTGCTGGCATTGCCGGTGCTGGTGCTGCTGAGCCTTGCACCGCTGCTGCTGCATGCGATCGGCTATGACCCGGCGCTTGCCGATTCTATTTCCGGCTATCTCGGCGCGATCCGCTGGGGCGCGCCGGCCTTTCTACTTTCGGCCGCGTTGCGGGCGATGCTGTCCGCGAGCGGCCGGCCTCGGGTGATCATGGTCGTGTTGCTGTGCGGCATCCCGGCCAATGCGGCGTTGAGCTGGATCTTGATTTTCGGTCATCTCGGCCTGCCGGCGCTCGGCATCGCCGGCTCGGGCTGGTCCACCGCGGCGATCCAGTGGACGATGATGCTGTCGCTCGCCGGCTACATGGCGCTGGCACCCGGTCACGCGCCGGTGCGGTTCGGGTTGCGGGTGTTCCGCGAGTTCGGATCGATCCTGCGCGTCGGACTGCCGATCGGCGGTCTCTTCGCGATGGAGGTCGGCGTCTTCAACACGACCGGCCTCCTGATGGGGCTGTTCGGTGCCGACGCTCTCGGCGCGCATCAGCTGGCGATCAATGTCGCCAGCTTTACCTTCATGGTCCCACTCGGTATCGCGCAGGCCGCCGTGGTGCGGGTGGCGCTGCATCTCGGTGCCGGCGAACCGGCGGCGGCGGTCCGCGCCGGCCGCACCGCGGTGGCGCTCGCCGCCCTGTGCATGCTGGGTGCCTCGGCGCTGCTCGTCGCGTCGCCGCGCACGATCATCGGGCTTTATCTCGATGTCGCCGACCCGGTGAACCGTGGGGTGGTCCCGATCGCGGTGTCGCTGATCATGATCGCCGCTCTGTTCCAGGTCCTCGACGGGGTGCAGGTCGTCGCCGTCGGCGCGCTGCGCGGCTATCGCGACACCGCGGTGCCGATGCTGATCGCGGCGGTCGGCTATTGGGTGGTCGGCTTTACCGGCGGCTGGGCGCTCGCCTTTCCGCTCGGCTGGGGCCCCGTCGGATTGTGGTGCGGCCTGGCGCTCGGCCTCGCGGTCGTCGCCTGTGCGCTGACACTGCGGCTGGAGTTGCGAGGACGGCCTCGGCTGCGCGGCGCGATTCCATCGCCGCAGCCCGCAGCGCTCTAGCGTTGCGGCATCGCGACCCGGCGGCCGATCCAGTCGGGCTTCGACAGCTTCGAGTGGGCGGTGAAGGCGGCATCGACCCGCGCCTTCAGATCGGGCGGCATCGGCACGACGCGGCGCTCGACCAGGCTGACATGCAGGAACATCGTCTCCAGCGTCGCCGAGCGCAGCCCGTCTTTCAGACGGAACATCTCGTGTCCGACATAGAGCCGCTTGTCGTCGATGTCGATGAGCTGCACCGTCACCCGCACCTTTTCGCCGACCAGCAGCTCGCGCTCGTAGCGGGTGTGCATCTCGGCGACAAAGGTGCCGAGGCTGCGCTCGCGCCGGTAATCGAGGCCGAGGCCGAGCGCGTCGAACAACGCGTCGGTGCCCTGGTCGAACAGCACGATGTAATAGGCCAGGTTCATATGGCCGTTGTAGTCGATCCATTCCGGCAGCACCTCTCCGCCGGAATGCTCGTACGGCGCCGGAAAGCTCATGCGGCGGCGCCCGTGTCGCTATTCGCGAGACCGAGCGACCGGCAGGCCAGCACCAGGAACTGATGCATGCAGGTCGCGGCGAGAAACGCGGTCATGCCGCCGACATCGTGCGGCGGGCTGACCGTATTGATGTCGAACGCGACGAAGTTCAGCCCGGCGATCGCGCGCAGCAATTCCAGGCCCTGGCCGGCCGAGGCGCCACCCCAGGTCGGGGTGCAGACGCCCGGCGCGCAGGACGGGTCGAAGAAATCCATGTCGAAACAGAGATAGACCCGCCGGCCGGCGAGGCGCTCCCGCACCTCGCGCACGACATCGTCGATGCCGCGGCGGCTCAACTCGGCGCCTTCGATCAGCCGGTAGCCGCGCGACCGCGTGTGCTGAAACGCACCCTGCAAATAGGTCGTGCCGCGCGCCCCGATATGGAACGAGTTGGCGGTATCGACCAGCCCCTCCTCGGCGGCGCGGTAGAAGGTCGTGCCGGTGTTGTACTGGCCGCGTTCGCCTTCGCTGCCCGGATAGGTATCGGTATGCGCGTCGATATGCAGCACGACGAGGTCCGGATACGTCCGATGAACCGCGCGCAGTTGCGGCAACGTCACCGCACCGTCACCGCCGATCGTCATCGGGATCACGCCCAGAGAGACGATGCGCCACACCGCCTCTTCGATCGCCTTATACGATTCGCCGATGACGCCGGACGTCACCTTGGCGTTGCCGCAATCGACGAGACCGAGCCGCTCCAGCGGATCGAAATCGGCGAAGGGCGGCTCGAACCGCCGCACCAGCGCCGATTGCTCGCGGATCGCGCCGGGGCCGAGCCGTGATCCGATCCGCACCGCATGCGTGCCGCAGTCGAACGGGATTCCGAGCACGGCCGCGCGCGCGGACGTCAAATCCCACGACGCCGGCGCGGCCATGAATGTGCCGCCGGGCACATAGATCGACGGATCGAAAATGCTCATCGATCAAACCGGGCGTTCGCCTTCGATCGTGACCCGGTGCATCAGGCGGCGCTCGCCGTGATAGTCGTTGACGGCGTTATGCTGGACGCAGCGATTGTCCCAGAACGCGATCGAATTCTTCCGCCACCGGAAGCGGCAGGTGAATTCCGGCCGCACCGCGTGGTCGCACAGGTAGTCGAGCAGCGGCGCGCTCTCCTCCTCGGTCATGTCCTTGAACCGCACTGTGAAGGTCCGGTTAACGTAGAGCGATTTGCGGCCGGTCTCGACATGCGTGCGCACGACCGGATGCTCGACCTCGGCAAGCGCCGCCTCGCTCAGCAAATACTTCATCGCGGACGAGCCGCCATTGCCGTACCGCCGCCCTGCGTCCGGGCCGTAGGGCCGCCGCGCGCTGTGAACAGCGGTCATCCCGTCCAGCATCGCTTTCATCCCGTCGGACAGCGTCTCGTAGGCCAGATATTGGCTGGCGAACATCGTGTCGCCGCCATGCGACGGCACTTCGTGCGCGTAGAGCACCGAACCCAGCGCGGGTCGTTCGAGATAGCTGACATCGGTATGCCAGCCGCCGCCGAAATTGCGTGTGTCCTGCGGCTCCTTGCGCACCTCGATGATGCGCGGGTCGAGCGGCGAGCCCTCGACGAATTCGTGGATCTGCAGCTCGCCGAAGCGGCGGCCGAAGGCGAGGTGCTGCTCCGGCGTCAGATGCTGGTCGTGAAAGAAGATGACCTGGTGCTCGAGCAGCGCGTGGCGGATCTCGCCGATCGCGTTGTCGCCGAGCGGCTCGGCGAGGTCGATGCCCGACAAAACGGCGCCGAGCGCGCCGGCGATCCGTTCAACCGAAATCATGCCCTTGGTCATAATCAGTCCTCCGCTTCGGGGGGGCATCGGCAGCCTTGCATAGCAGCTCGCAGCATTCCAGCGCGATCGCCGTCTCACCGCTTCGTTTGCGGCAGGTCCATGCGAACCGCCACCGCGGCGCTGGCGATCACCGCGACATCGCTCGATGTGTCGTCCGGCACGTCGAGCCCGCCCTTGACCACTCTCACCGTCACCTCGCCATGCGGCAGCGTCGCCTTGACCGCGGCGGTGTCGACCCGCTCCGGCCGCTGCACGCCGATCGTCACCTCGACCTGCATCTTGCGCGAGTCAAGGCTGAAGCTGCGGATCAGGCTGAGCGAACTGTGGTGGATCGCGTCCTGCGCCGCCCGCACCGCCGCCTTGGTGTAGTCGCCGCCATGCAGATCGTTGCCGCTGCCTATTTCCAGGATCACGCGTTTTGCCATCGCCGCCTCCTCAGACATCGAGCCGTACGACCGCGGCGGCATTGGCGATCACGGTCGAGTTGGTGCCGGCATCGTTCGGGATTTCGAGACCGCCCTCGACGACCGTCACCGTACCGGTGCCGTGCGGCAGCACCGCCAACACTGCCTCCTTGTCGACCCGCTCCGGTTTCGGCACGCCGATCGTCACCTCGACCCGCATTGAATCGACCGGCAGGCCGACCGCGTCGGCGACGCTCAGCGAGTTGTGCCACAGCGCGTCGCGCAGCGCCCGCACCGCCGCCTTCGTATAGTCGGCGCCGCGGATATCGGTGCCCATGCCGATCTGCAGAACCATGCGCTTCAATGCCATCGCGCCCTCCTCGGAGATCCCCGATCTTACGCCGTCACGCCGGTGATGGCGCAAGCCTCGGCTGGCGCGCCGCCAGGGCCGCGATCACGCTCAGCAGTGACAGCACGGCGAAACAGTGCAGCGCCAGCTGGTAATTGCCGGTCAGGTCGCGCAGCGCGCCCGACAATAGCGGGCCGCAGGCCTGCGCCAGCACCTGCGCCGAGAGGGCGACGCTGCGGATCGCGCCGAAATGGGCGCGGCCGAAATAATCGGCCCAGGCGACGGGCAGCAGCGTGAGAACGCCGCCGATGCCAAAGCCGAACAGCCCAGCCGCCAGATAGCCTTGCGCTGGCGTCGCGATCACGGTCATCGCCAGGGTACCGGCGCTCACGAACAACCCGCTCAGCGCCAGCGGATAGCGGATCGGCAACCGCCGCGGCAGGAACCCGCAGCTCAGCGTGGCCGCCGCCGACATCAGCGAGAAGAAACTGACAACCAAGGCGGCAATCGTCGGGGTGAGGCCGTGTTCGACGAGGTTTGTCGCCTGATGCAGGCTGACCCAGGCCTGCACCGGATAGATCAGCACCGTGTAGAGCAGCAGCAGCCAGAACGCGGTGGTGCCGACCGCCTGCCGGCGCGAATAGCTCGGCTCGGCCGGCGCCGCGTCACCGGTGGCAGCCGGCGGCGCCGGCGCGAGGTCCGGGGCGAGACCGAGATCCTCGGGGCGGCGCGCCAGCAACAGCCACGCCGGGACGAAGCCGACGACCAGCGTCAGCCCTCCCAGCAACAGCCAGCCGGCGCGCCAGCCGTCGTGCAGGATCGCGAATTGCGCGATTAGCGGCATCGCGACCAGCCCTGCGGCTTGCGCCAGGTTGGCGACCGAGGCGGCGGCGGTGCGGCGCGCGACAAACCAGTTGTTGAGGGCGCCGTAGATGCCGAGCTCGAACGGGCTGGCCCAGTTCATCCGCGCGAGGCAGAACAGCAGGTAGAAGACGAAGAGCGAGGGCGTCA